>JANNYY010000544.1:0-11690 GCA_031410355.1 Chitinophagaceae bacterium
AAATAACCAGCCATCTTTTATCGCTTCATTTGTTTGCTCCGGGTTTTTATAATATTCAGTCATCAGCAAAGGGCCCCTGCCAACTATTTCACCAATTGCCCCAAGTTTTAATTCTGTTCCTTTATCATCCGCAATTTTTAAATCCATAAACTGCAGTGCGGTTCCAACACTGCCTGTCTTTCTCATTACATCATTCTTATCCAGTATCGTCATAAAGCCTTCAGTCAATCCATAGAGTTCATAAAAAACATGGGGAATCCGCTTATTCAGTTCCTGTTTATTTTCCAGCAATAATGGAGCGCCTACTGAAAGAATGTATTCGAGTGATGATAAATAATTTTTATTAAAATCATTGATTTGCAAACAACTGATTAATTGCGAGGGAACCAAAATGGTATGTGTCACGTTTTCTTTATGAATAATATCCACTGCTTCCTTAGCATCAAAGTGCCCCATCAACACATACGTACAGCCCAAAAACATGGCAGGCATCAGCGTTAAAAAAGAGCCATTAAAAATGACAGAACCGGAATGCATAACAACAGATTCGGGGGTCATGCGATAAGCATTGGCAAACAAAGAACCATACAATGCTCTTACAGCATGGCTTATAACAATGCCTTTTGGCAAACCTGTTGTGCCGCTGCTGTAAATAATATTGTATGCATCGTCTCCTGTTACATTTGTAACAATTGGTGGCGTTGATAACTGGTTTTGTTTTTGGGTATGATAATTTTGATAACCATCTTCTGCTGTATCAATTACCCAAAAATTTTGCGAAGGAATATTTTTTAGTTTTTTTCTTACAACATCAAGATGTTCGGTAAGGTTTTGGCTGGTGATGACCAGTTTTGTATCGGAGTTATCCAGCAAATTAAATAAACCATCGCCACGCAGCAAAGGGCTTAAAGGTACAGCCACAGCGCCTATGGCGGCACATGCCCAATAGGTTTCCCAAAGTTCTAAAGAATTGGAAAGCAGTGTTGCAATTTTGTCTCCCTTACCAATTCCTGCAGCAATAAATGCATTGCCCAAGCGGTTTACTTCCCCGTAAAGCTGTTTGTAAGAAAGTCTTTTGTCTTCAAAAATAATGGCGGGATGATTGGGCCTGCAAGCTGCATGCTTTTTGAGCCAGTGTTGTATAGTAAGGAATTGCAGCGACATAATTTTAAATAAGGCAGCATCCGCCTAAGCGAATGCTACCATTTGAAACGCATGAGAAAACTAACTATTTTTTAGTTTTGGCGGTATTTGGAATATGTGCTTTCAATTCAACAGAAAACAAACGGCCTATTGAAGGTGATCCAACAAACTCTCTTTGTGTTGTATTGAAAAGATTGCTCACGCCTGCACCCAGGTTCAACATACTGTTTAACTTAAAACCTGCACTCAGATCAACACTTGTAAATCCACCCAATGCACCCCCGTCAAAATTCTTTGTATAATATCTCGGCTGATTATTTATAGGATTAAGTCCACCATAAACCAAACCTCTTTTTCCTTCACCGGCTGAAGTGCTTATCTGGCTTCCGCTGTACATATCAAATTTCTTTACAGAGCGAACAGAAAGATTGATGAATAATTTGCCTTTGCAAAGATTCTGAAAACTCAGGGTAGAAGCAAACCTGCTTTTAGATGCATTCAGGCTTCTCTCTTCCAGTGATACATAACCATCTTTATTTGCATCATTCTTAATATTGTCTTTTGTAATATCAGAATCGAACCAGCTATACTTTACTGCCAGGCTGATATTATCGGTAAAGAAATAATTTACGCCAATATCAATACCATAAGATTTTACCTGGCCATAATTAAAGTAGGTGCTGAATGCTGCATTTTTCAATGTGTCGTTTACTACAGAGCCAGGTATCAGTAACGGCGTAGTTATTGGCAGGTCGCCAACACTTAATGCACGGCCACCAACACTCAATGCAGGGCTTAAGAAGTTCTTGCTGATGCCATAATAACCATTAATATCAACATATAGTTTTTTGCCAATGGCACCTTTGTATCCAAGTTCCCAGGTATTTATCTCTTCAGGATTTAAAGGCGTTGTTGTTAAGCGCTGCGATGCATCACTGAATTTAGACCCGTTGGGAATATAATTAACACCATTGCCATTGCCGAACACAATTCCAAAAACACTTGCACGCTGGAAAAGGATGATGGGGGCTGCAAAAGCTTTACCCCATGTTAAACGCACAGCACCACCCGGTACGCCTTTTACCAACCCTACTTTAGGCGAAAATAAATTTCCGAATAAGCTATGATGATCAAGCCTTGCTGCTGCTACTATTTTAAAATCGGCAGGCAAAGTTTTTTCTAATTGTATTGCGCCGCCGTATTGTGTTATTTCTACTTTTTCATTGGCATCAATCAATACGGTACCAAATGTTTTTGGTGCATCGTGCTGGTAGGTAGTACCGGCAATAACGGTTAAGCCAATATTGGTAAAATTGTAATTGTATTGTGCCTCTGCATTAAATCGTTTTGATTCTTCCTTAAACATATTTCCCAAACGCAAGGCATAAGCTTCGGCAGAATCGGGCGGGAGGCGGCCTGCAGAGGCATACAATGGACTATTGCCATCAGTGATGGTACTGTGTGTACGGTTCCAGTAATCTCTTGTGTAACCGGGTATACCATAAGATTTGCCAACATTGGTCCAGGTTTCATATCCCTGTACAAATAAACGCGGGCTCACATATCGCATTTGCAGGTAAGAAAATTTCCAGCCACGTATCTGGTTGCGCCCGGTATTGTTCACACTCAAAAAATCATTATCACTTCCGCCATAAGAAACAATAATATCCGATTTAGGCGTTATGCTGTAGTAAGCATGCGCTTCTCCACGCATGTGCTTAAACTGGTATGAAGGAATTCTTTCAGGAATAGCCACAGCCGGGCCATACACACTACCACCTGCATAAATACTGTCATGCCATTCAAAGTCTTTACCGGTTGTATATTCACCTGTTATCTTAAAGGCAAACTTGTTGCTTAGCTTTGTTGCATTGCGAAAGCGGCCTGTAAATACGCCACGGTTTCCTGCACCCACAACAATATCGGTTCCCTGCCATTTGCGTGGATCTTTTGTGATGGTGTTTGCAATTCCGTTATGTGCATTGGGGCCATATAAAGCCGAGTTAGGGCCTAAAACTATTTCTAATCTTTCAATATCTTCTTTAATAACCGTGTTCATAATACCTGAAGGCAAACCACTGCTGCCTGCCATCATACTGTTACGTCCGTCTGTCATCAATAATATTTTTGCATTAAATGCATTATTGAAACCACGTGCATTAAACCCAACGCCGGTAACACCGGTGCGTATAAATTCAACACCCTGAATCTTTGATGCCAGTTCGCCGATATTAAAAGAAGATGACTGTGCAAAATCATTTGCGCTAATAACACTGATGGTAGCCGGTGCCCTGGTGATTTTCTCAGGCCGCTTGGAAGCTGTTACTACCACTGCTTCGCCAGGGCGGTTTGATACAGCCAATATTGCATCGGCTGTTGCAGTTGCACCACCTGTAACAGTTACAGTTTGTACCATGTCGGCAAATCCCACATAGGAAATGACCACCGTGTTTTTTCCTGTTTTTAAATTGCTTAATGTAAATGAACCGTTATTGTCTGTTGCGGTAGAAGCATTGCTTCCACGAACTGTAACAGTTGCTCCAACCAAAGGCTCCCCGGTTTGTTTATCTGTAACCTTACCGCTTACGGTTCCCGTGTTTTGTGCAAACACTGCCTGGTGAAGGCAAAGCATCAGCAAAAGCACTAGTAAATTTTTCATGTTGGTTTAATTTAGTGATTATTAATTAGAAACTATTGAATAAAATTTTTGATGATGATATTTATTGCTCCCGGTTTTTCAAAAGGAACCATGTGGCCGGCTTTTTCTATCATTTCCACTTTACTGTTTGGTATCAATGCGGCCGATTGCCTGGCCAGTTCTTCGGTTTTTACAGCAGCATGCAGGTAGCGGTTTGGTATCAGCATATCATTTGCGCCAAACACAATCAGCACCGGCATTTTTAAATATTTTAGTGAATCTTTTACCGGGTGTACCAGCATCCCTTTTACACCGGCCGAAACAGTTTCGCAATAAATATGGAAATCACTGCATCTTTTCATCTGCAAACGATCCTGTATCAACTGCTCCACATCAGCAGGTTGCTCAACAAAATTTATTTTGAAATTATTCCGGATCACCGCTTCATCCTGTTTTTCAAAAAATGAGGCAGGTGTGGAAGCGGTTAAAAGCTGTGCTTCTTTTTCGGTAAATGTTTCCAGGCCGGCAGGTGCAACCAGTATTAATTTGCTAACGCATTTATTTTGTAATGCAGCAATGACAGCAGTTTGCCCGCCCATGGAATGACCCACAAGCATTACTTTTTTTATTTTTTTCTTTTTTAAAAACTCAGCAATGGCATCAGCATAAAACTGCAACCTGTCTTTTCCTTTTGTATCAACATTTTTATCACTCCATCCATAACCTGGCAAGTCAATGGCAATACAATTATAGACAGATGATAATTCATTTACTGATTTTAACCAGTGTGAAAGATTGCCACCAAGCCCATGAATAAATAAAATAGTTTTCCCTTTTCCTTTTTCTACATAAGCCAGTTTGCCGGATGAAAGCCGGATGGTTTTAACAGGCATGTTATACTTAGGCAAACAACTGTCCTGTGCTGCAGCAGTTGATAAAAAAAGTACAGTGGCTATTATCGTAAATAATTTTTTCATGCTATGGCAACTTTTCTTTTGGTGATCAGGTGAATAATTCCTCCAACAGTGAGCGAACTGATAATGGCGATTGCCGAAGCAATACCGGGATTGCGGGTTCCGTGTTCCATATATGGTGTAAGCCTGCCAAAGTACACACTAAAGTGAACTACAATAGCAACAACAGAGGCGATGATTGGTGCAGCTTTATGTACATCTTTTAAAAACATACCAAACAACAGTGGTACAAAAGCTGCAGAGAAAGAAGCATACACACCATTCTGTGCCAGTATGCCCACGCTCAGATCGGGATGCGTTAGTTGTTGATAGGAAATAAAAATGGTGATAGCTGCCATGATAGCAATAACCAACCTGTTAATGACCAATTCATTTTTTAATTCGGTTTTTCGGGAAAGAGGTTTTATAATATCAGAGGTAATGGTTGTACTGATTGACTGAATGAGACTTTCTAATGTGGCCATGCCCGATGCAATTAATCCTACTACCAAAAACAAACTTACAAAGGGTTTAAAACTGGTGATCACATAAGCTGACATTACACCATCCAAACGCAATGCTTCGCCATTTATTTTAAGATCAGGAAAAACCAACCTGGCATACAGGCCTGCAAAAACAACCATAAAAAATAAGATCAGTAATGCAACAGCTACCGTAAGAAAACGGTTCATGTCTTTATCATGCTTAAGCAGCATAGAACGGGTAATGATATGTGGCTGGCAAACAATGGCCACACCTACAATGAACTGGCAGATGACCACTTCAAAAAAATCGCGGTATAAAGGACTGGATGGATTGAAAGGTTTGGTGAGTTGCGGATCAATAAGATTTAGTTTTGTAAATAAACCGCCATCGCCATTAGTAAAAAAATGATAGCCTGATGCCAGGATGATGACAGCAATAACCACTTTCAGCAATGCCTGGATCATGTTGGTATATACCATGCTGTTGGCGCCACCAAACATCATATAACCAAAAGTAAAAACAACAACACCAATCAAAACATACAACACATCTGCATTTAATGCTTTGCTTAAAACCTGCGTAAGCCCTACACAGATCAAAACAATAAATGTGATGTGCAGCAATGAAAGAAAAGCGATGTACAAACGGAACCCTTCACTGTTAAATCTTGTACCTACCCATTGTGCAATGGTTTTAGCCTGCACAATATTACTGTTACCTATCTTCCTGAATTGTTTTGAGAGGATGACCAAAGAAATGATTGCACCCAGCGGCAGGAATACGGCCATTGATAAAAACGAACTGAAACCATAATAGGCAACAAAGCCGGGGTTGATGATAAATGTTGCAGCGCTGGTCATACCGGCAGCGAGTGATAAACCTATTGCAGCGGGAGAAAATTGAAATGTACCTGTGGCATAATCACTCATTGTTTTTGTGCGCCTGGCACCACGGATAACAAAGTAAAGAATAGCAGTTGCATACAATGCAAGACATATCCATACAGCAATCAGCATTCCCGGAGTAGTGAGGTTGTTCATTATAGCAAGCAGTTAAAGAAGTACAATTTAGAAGAGATTGTAACCCTTTAAACAAAAAACAGGTGAATGGGTGTGAAGAATAAGGTGAACGGATGTTTTTTTGAGGTGAAGGAAACAGTTGGCAGTTAGCGGTTGGCAGTTTGCAGTGAGCTATGAGCTGTGAGCTGTGAGTATCAAGTATCCAGCATCCAGTATCAAGCATCAAGCATCAAGTATCAAAGCACAGACAATTTCTTCATCAAACCCTCACGATAAGTTTTACCAACGGGTATTGGCGTGCCTGCAATAATAAGATCACTTTCTTCAATGGCATCGATCTTTTCTTTATTAACAATGAAAGAACGGTGTACCCGTATAAAATGAGAGGAAGGAAATTTTTCTTCAACAACTTTCAGTGAATGGCTGAGTAAGTATTGCCCTCCAGCAGTTTTTATCATTGCATAAATATCATAAGCCTCAATCCAAAGAATTTCTTTTAATAAAATTTTCTCTAACCTCTTTTTATTTTTTACAAATATGCTGTCATCAAAGCTGAGGTTGTCTTTAATGCTGGTGGCAGTAGCCGCAATGTCTTCATTACGCCGGGAAGCATTATGCAAAGTTATTTCAATAGTTGAATACAATGTTTCAGGTGCAACCGGTTTTACCAGGTAAGCAAAGGGTTCGGCCAGTTTCGCTTTTTCCACGGTTTGTGAATCTGCAAGGGCAGTTAAAAAGATAAAAGGAATGTTCCCGTCTTTTTTAAGTTGTGTTGCCAGGTCAATACCGGTCATTTCGCCGGCAAGGTCAATATCCAGTATTACCAAATCGGGTAACAAAATTTTTATTTGGCGCAGCGCTTCTTCGGCATTATCAAAACAGCCCGCTACTTCAAAACCCATATCCTGCAGGTTGTAGGAAATTTCTTTTGCGATGATCCAGTCATCCTCTACCAATAATACTTTAATGCCGGGCATAATCCTTTTTGTGCTTGAAACAAATTTATAATCGGCTAAATTTACAAAATCATCATGTCATCTCCTCATACGAAATATTTTTGCCTGTTTGTTTCTGTCATCTTTATGCTGATGGCAGCTGTTTCCTTGCAGGCCCAGGTTAGTATTGAAGCAAACCAGCCATTAAGGCCTGTTCTGCAAAAAGAAGCAGCGTGGTTTTTTGATAAAACAGGCAATTTATCTTTTGATGAAATAAAAGACACGGCTTTTACTGCATATAATAAAACTGCAGCTTCAGCCTCACAAAAAAACGGGACTGCCTGGGCAAAACTGCAATTAATTAATAACTCAGGCATTGACCAGGAATATTTGCTGCAAACAAACAAGTGGGGATATTTTGAAGCATTCATAATGAAAGCCAATAAACAAACAGATCATTTAATAAGCGGCAGCCTTTTGCCGTTACAAAACCGTTCTCAACCTTCCAATACAAATGCTGTAAAATTTTTGATAGAGAAAGATGAAAAGAAAGTTATTTTTTTAAAATTAAAAGCTGGGTACAGTATCTATTTACATAACGACATCAGCCTGCAATTGGTAAAACAAACTTTTTTTGAAAAGACAGACAGGCAGCGGCTTCTATGGCAGGGCCTGTTTTTTGGAATTATTTTAGTGATGGCGTTGTATAACCTTTTTATTCTATTTGCAGTGAGGGACATCAGCTATTTTTATTATGTACTCAGTATTGTAAGCATTGGTTTGTACTTCGCATTCTATTATGGTTTTGGCATTGAATACCTGTGGCCACGTTCGCCATTATGGGATACTTTTTGTTTTACTATCATCAACCCGTTTACCGGCCTTACAAGAATTCTTTTTACCAGAACCTACCTGCATACACCGCATCATTTACCCAGGATAAATAAAATACTGAACGCACTGGCCTTGGCATGTATCGCCACCTTAGTTACCGGCCTCGTTTGCTATTTTTTAAAGATTGATTTGCTGAAACCCATGGTTACCATCATTGGCATGCTGGGGGCATTGGTCTTAATAATGATGCTGGTAGCGGGTATCGTATCTTACTACATGGATAAATACGATCCGGCAAAATATTTTATTGCTGCCAATATCCTGCTTGTCATCGGGGCCATTGCTTTTATTTTCCGGGAAACTGGTTTGATCGGCGATAATTTTTTTACCCGTTATCTTGTTCAGTACGGCGTATTGATTCAGGCTGTTGTTTTATCGCTGGGGCTTGGCAGCAGGCTTAATAAAATGCGCTTGCAACTGGCTACTGAAACATTGGAAAGAGAAAAGGAAAAAAAAGAGCTTATAGAACAGCAAAAAACAGAACTGCAGCAACAGGTGAAAGAAAAAACAACCGACCTGCAACTGAAAAATTCCATGCTGGAAGAAACGGTGGATCAATTAAAAGAATCTGAAAATAAACTAAGCCAGCTTAACCAGGTAAAAGACAAATTATTTTCGGTTGTGTCTCACGATCTCAGGAACCCGCTGGCAACCATGCAATCATTTTTAAAACTCATTACAGAGCACCGTGAAAAAATGAGTGAGGGTGAAAGAGAAAAATTATTTGCAGAAGCCCAGCAGTCGCTCAACAACCTGAATGAATTATTATACAACCTGCTGCAATGGTCAAAATCACAAATGAACCTGCTGCAGTTCAGGCCCGATAAACTGAATATGAAAGCTGTTGTTGATGGCGCTGTGCGGCTGGTGCAATTGCATGCACACATGAAACAGGTACAAATAAAACCCACTGTGGAAGAAGGTTTAACTGCATATGCGGATAAAGACATGATAGAATTTATTGTGCGCAACCTCTTAAGCAACGCAATAAAGTTTAGCCAGCGCAGCAGCGAAGTTGTAGTAAAAGCATTTACTATGGATGATCATATTACTGTTGAAATAATTGACTACGGCGTAGGTTTGCATGAAGCCAAAATAAAAATACTTTTAGAAAAACATACAACTATCAGCCGGCGTGGTACCGAGAAAGAAAAAGGCACGGGCCTGGGTTTACTCATCAGTAAAGAATTTATTGAAAAGAACGGCGGGCATTTACAAATTAAAAGTGAGCCGGGCAAGGGTTCGGTTTTTAGTTTTACTATGCCTTTGTACATAGTGAAACTAACAGTTTAATAATTTTGGCAGATAATATAGACCACGCGATTGAATACATAACATGTAAACTTAGAAAAGCATTACAAAAAATCCTGCCGAAGCAGGATTAACTTGTGGAGAGTATCGGGGTCGAACCGACGACCTTCCCGAATGCTTTCGGGACGCTCTAACCAACTGAGCTAATCAGCCACTCAATATATTTTCTGCTTTTTTTATTTTTTATTTCAAGCTCCCGCCGAGCTGCATCCTGTCTTGTTTCAAATTCTTCTGTATACTTAATTTGCCAATCATTTGCTTTTTTTGTTGACTTGCTTCCAGAATTTATATGCCGGAATATTCTTTCTTCCAGGTTTACGGTATGACCAATATAATATTGATCTAGAGCTTGGGAGTATAATATGTATACATAAAATGCCATAACAAAAAATCCCGCCGAAGCAGGATATAATTGGTGGAGAGTATCGGGGTCGAACCGACGACCTCTTGCATGCCATGCAAGCGCTCTAGCCAACTGAGCTAACCCCCCTAATGGACTGCAAATATAGGGGCAACCACCTATGCTTCAAAATCAATTTTAATTCTGTTTATTAGCAGGTGATGAAGGGTTATTAACACCAGCAGGATTTACATTATTTTTTCCGGATTCAAGTGATTTAATTGCATCCAGGTTCTGGCGTGCCAGCACAAAATTACTGTCAAGTGCCAGTGCTTTTTCAAAATAAATTTTTGATTCGGTCTTTCTATCCAGGTCGTATAATGTTAAACCGGTAATATTATAAATACCGGCTTGTAAATATGTGCGGCCTGTCTGCTCCCCAACATTATAGGTCATAGTATATTCTGGTTTAAAAACAAGTTTTTCTGTACTGCCTGCTGTAGCCAGGCATTCGGCCAGCCTTTTAATACTATACTGCAATTCCATTAAAGTATATGCATGGTATGGGCTTTTTGTTTTGGCGTATAGTTTTTCGAAAATGGTAATTGCTTCTTTAGGCTGATTTAATTTATCAAGACAAATACCTTTCAGTTCCAGTAATACCAGGTCATCGGGTTTTACTTTTAACCTTTTATCTGCCCAGTAATAACATTGTACATACGAATTTTGCTGCATATACAACATGGCCAGGGTATCTTCATATACTGAGTTTGCCCCCTGGTCATTTACATAATAACTTAAGGCAGTAATACCGGTTGCAACATCGCCACTGTTAACTGCCTGCTTAAACACTTTTAAATGCGCATTGCCTGAAGCTGTTGCAGGTGCAGGTTTTGTGACCTGGGCAACAACAGTATTACACAAAAATGCAATAAGGGATACAAAGATTAATTTTTTCATATTTTTATTTTAGAGCGCTCAAATTAATAAAAAAAACCGGAAACAAATTCCGGTTTTCAAAAAATATAACAGGATATTTTTATTCGCCCCATATTTCTTCTTTGCCTTCCAGCCAACCCTTCACCAATGGCGTAGTTACTGATTTGGGCCGTTCTAACGGAAAGCCCAGGGCCCTGTCCCAACAAAGACTTGCCAATACCCCCACCGATCTTGAAACACCAAACAACACCGTATAAAATTCATACTCCACCATACCATAATGTACCAATAGCGCTCCGCTGTGTGCATCTACATTTGGCCATGGATTTTTAATTTTTGCAATGGAACCTAAAACCGGAGGTACAGCTTCATAGATATTCCAAACTGTTTGTACCAGCGGGTCA
The DNA here is from genome assembly GCA_031410355.1 of Chitinophagaceae bacterium. Lineage (GTDB taxonomy): Bacteria > Bacteroidota > Bacteroidia > Chitinophagales > Chitinophagaceae > Ferruginibacter. The sequence goes on from JANNYY010000544.1 coordinate 11,063, forward strand.
TCGGGCATGTGTTTTTTACCAAATTCCATTTGGGCAGTAAATCGTGGATCAGTTTCACGCAGTACAGCATGGCCATAACCCGGCACAACTTTTCCCTCACTTAAAGTTTTTTTAACGTATTCTTCAATGTGTTCTTTGGTGGGAATATCTGTACCAATGCTCTCCCGCATTTCATATATCCATTTTATTACTTCCTGGTTTGCCAAACCGTGCAAAGGGCCGGCAAGGCCATTCATACCGGCGGCAAAACTTAAATACGGATCGCTTAAGGCAGAACCAACAAGGTGCGTGGTATGGGCAGATACATTACCGCCTTCATGATCGGCATGGATGGTCATGTACAAACGCATCAGTTCTTTAAACTCTTCACTGTCGTATCCCATCATGTGAGCAAAGTTGCCCGACCAGTCGAGCAAACCATTCGGCTGAATGTGTTCGCCCATTTTATATTTACGCCTGTAGATGTATGCAGCGATCCTTGGCAAACGTGCTATCAGGTCCATCGTATCATCAAAAGTAGCTTCCCAGTAATCCTTCTTGCTCATGCCTGCTGCATAACGTTTAGAGAAAGTACTTTCTGTTTGCAGTGCCATGATGGCTACTACAAATTGTGTCATCGGGTGCGTAC
>JANNYY010000545.1:0-9791 GCA_031410355.1 Chitinophagaceae bacterium
ATCTTTTAACTAAAATTGAATTCTCTGCCATTTGGAGATATCAAATTTTCTCTCCACATTTACATAGCAAATAAAAAATGCCAACATTGGTGAATCCACCAGCGTTAACCAACTTCAACAACCAACTTCAAATTTATGGAACACGACCGTGAACCCCGTAATAAAAAGTTCAAAGCAACTTTTTTACGGGCCCTGTTATGCGTAACAGCAGCAATCTCTTTATTTTCCTGCAGCAAAAAAGACAAATGGATTGATGTAGATCCCGCATTCAGCAAGTACATTGATGCCTACACAACAGGAACCATTTCTAAAACCTCCGCAGTGCGGATCAAACTGGCTGCAGATGCCGCCACCACTCATGCCGTGGGCGAAGCGGTAAAAGAATCTTTATTCAGCATCTCCCCTTCTGTAAAAGGCAAAGCATACTGGCTTGATGCCCGTACTATCGAATTTAAACCGGACAACGCATTAAAACCCGACCAGTTGTACCAGGTAAATTTTAAGCTGGGCAAAGTAACCAAAACAAGCGGAAAATTTTCCGAATTTAAATTCAGCATAAAAACAGTTAAGCCATCTTTTAAAGTTGATAATGATGGTTTGCGCAGCAATGGTATTAAAAATAAAATGAGCCTTGGGGGCACCCTGGAAACAGCCGATATTGAAGACGGCAAGGAGATAGAAAAATTATTGACCGCTTTTCAAAATAATAAGGCCTTAAAAATAAACTGGCAGCATAATGATGCCACAAAAACACACCGCTATACCATTGAAAATATTGACCGGTTAAAATCAACCGGCAACATAGACCTGCGCTGGAACGGCAAGCCAATGAACATGGATGTAAATGGTGAAGCCGCTGTAGCAGTGCCCGCTGCAGGCGATTTTAAAGTGCTGGATGTAGTAGCCATTAATGATGCACAGCAATATGCTTCTGTACAGTTCAGCGATATGATTGCCGTTGGACAGGATCTGAACGGCCTGATCACCATCAGCGGCCAGGCAGATATTTCTTACAGCATCAATGGCAGCGAAGTAAAAGTTTTTGGAAATGGAAAATTAGATGGCAACTATACGGTAAACATTAATGCAGGCATAAAAAATACCTGGGGCGATGTGCTGGATAAAGGTTTTGCATCTAATATCAATTTTCAAAACAGGATGCCCTCGGTAAAAATTCATGGTAAAGGAAATATTTTACCCAACAGCGGCAGGTTGGTTTTGCCTTTTGAATCAATTAATTTGAATGCAGTTGATATCAGCATCATTAAAATTTTTGAAAATAATGTTCCGCAGTTTTTGCAGGAAAATGATTTGGGAGGTACCACTGAATTGCGAAGGGTAGGCAAACCTATTGTACAAAAAACGTTGAGGCTTGATGATGACAAAACCCTGGACCTGCATAAAAAGCAACATTTTTCTTTAGATATTGATAAGTATTTAAAAACTGAGCAGGGTGCTATTTATAAAGTCACCATTGGTTTCCGTCCTGAATATTCTTTATATCAATCAACCGATACTGCTGCAAAGGCAGCGGCAGATGGCGAAGATGAGGAAAATTATGGAGGCGATTATAGTGAAAACAGCAATAATGCTGTTGATGAAGATGATGCTTTTTGGGACCGCTATGACAGCTACTATCCCTTTGGCTACAACTGGCAACGGAGAAATGACCCGGCCAGCAAATCTTATTACAATAAAGACCGCTGGGCAACAAGGAATATTTTAGCAAGTAATATTGGCCTTACCGCCAAGCGTGGTAATGACAACAGCCTAATGGTTGCAGTAAGCAATATTCTTACCACCGAACCCATGAGCGGTGTTGACATTGAGATCATGGACTACCAGCGAACCATCATCAGCAAAGGCAAAAGCGGCAGCGATGGTTTTACAAACATAGATTTAAAAAGAAAACCATTTTTATTGATTGCCCGCAAAGGAAACGAACGTGGTTATTTAAAATTAGATGATGGAAGTTCGCTGGCCCTTAGCCGCTTTGATGTTAGCGGAGAAGAAGTGAAGAACGGCATTAAAGGATTTATTTTTGGTGAACGTGGCGTTTGGCGCCCCGGCGATACCATGTACCTGAATTTTATTGTTGAAGACAAAGAAGGAAAACTGCCCAAGGACCATCCTGTAGAATTTAGTTTGTTTACGCCGCAGGGGCAATTGTATTCTCACACCGTACAAACCGATGCAGAAGATGGTTTCTATCTTTTTAAAACCAGTACCGATGCATCATCCCCAACGGGCAACTGGCAGGCAAAAATAAAAGTTGGTGGTGCCATTTTCGAAAAAAGAATTAAGGTAGAAACCATCATGCCAAACCGCTTAAAGATAAACCTCGATTTTGGTAAAGATCCTGTGCTGGGCAAGGGCAATTCCGAAACGGGGAACATCAATGCCAAATGGTTATTTGGCGCAGTAGGGAAAAATTTAAAAGCAAAAATTGATGCATCACTTTATGCAAGAGGTACATCTTTTCCAAAATTTGCGGGCTTTGAATTTGATAATCCCACATCTAAATACGAAACGCAAAGTAAAACCATTTACGAAGGCACATTGGATGAACAGGGCAATGCGGCGCTAAAAACAAATTTTGAAATTGATGAAACGGCGCCGGGCATGTTAAGTGCCAATATGATGGTAAAGGTTTTTGAACCGGGTGGAAGTTTTAGTGTTGATAATGTAACCATGCCTTACAGTCCGTACAGCAGTTATGCTGGATTAAAATTACCCGAGGGTGAAAAACCATTTGATTATTTAATGGCCGGAAAAAATCATACTGCACAAATTGTGGATGTTGACAGTAAAGGAAATTTACTCACCGGCAGCAGCGAAGTGGAAGTACAGTTCTACCGCATTCAATGGCGCTGGTGGTGGGATAATAACGGCGATAACCTCAGCAATTTTACGCAGGACGAATACAATAAACTGCTGAAGACCGAAACTGTAAAATTGACCAATGGCCGTGGGCAATGGACTTTTGGCACATCAGAAAATGAATGGGGGCGTTATTTAATTTTAGTAAAAGATTTAAAAAGCGGCCACACAACCGGTTCTACTTTTTATATTGAAGATGCTTATTGGCAAACCCGTGCAGGGGAAGAAGACCAGACTGCGGCTTCTATGTTATCCTTTGAATCTAACAAAGAAAAATACAATGTTGGCGATGAAGTATCATTAAAAATACCAAGCAGTAAAGGTGGCCGTGTTTTGGTAAGTATTGAAAACGGAAGTAAAGTAATTAAATCTTTCTGGCAGGAAACCAAACAGGGACAAACCGATGTAAAATTTAAAGCCGAAGCCGGCATGGCGCCCAATGTTTATGCAACCGTAAGTTTGTTACAACCACATTCGCAAACCATCAACGATCTGCCAATACGTATGTATGGCTCCATTCCCATTTTTGTAGAAGATAAAAATACAGTGCTGAAACCGGTGCTCAATATTGCCAGCAGCATCCGGCCCGAACAGCATGTTTCTTTTACCGTAAGTGAACAGAACGGAAAAGAAATGACTTACTGCGTTGCTATTGTTGATGAAGGATTACTCGATCTTACCAGGTTTAAAACGCCCAATCCGCATGAAGCATTTTATGCAAGAGAAGCGCTCGGCGTAAAAAGTTTCGACCTGTTTGATTATGTTATTGGTGCCTGGGGCGGAGACCTGGAAAGGATATTAACCATTGGTGGCGATAATGAAGCCGGGCCCGGCAAACAAAAAACTGCCAACCGTTTTAAACCTGTTGTGAAATACCTGGGACCGTTTCATTTAAGCCGTAATCAAACCCAAAAACAATCCTTTACGCTGCCATCTTATATTGGTTCGGTAAGGGCAATGGTAATAGCGGCTCACGAAGGCAGTTATGGCGCTGCAGAAAAAACTGTAGCTGTTAAAAAACCTTTAATGATGCTGGCTACCATGCCACGTGTGCTTGGCCCCGGCGAAACCATCAAACTGCCGGTTACTGTTTTTGCCATGGAGAATAATATTAAGAAAGTAAATATTTCGCTGCAATCAAATCCTTACCTGGAAGTAGTTGGCGGAAATGCACAATCCATTAATTTTTCGCAAACCGGCGAGCAGATGATCTACTTTGATGTTCGTGTTAAACCAAATGTGGGCATTGGTAAAGTAAAGCTGCTGGCAAGTTCAGGCGGCGAAAAAGCAGATTATGAAGTGGAATTGGATATCAGGAATCCCAACCCGCCCGTAACGCAGGTTACGGTAATGACTTTAGCTGCCGGGCAACAATGGAAAACTACAGCGGTACCAATTGGTGTGGCTTCAACAAGTACAGCCGTGCTTGAAATTTCCAGTGTGCCATCCATGAACCTTCAAAAGCGTTTGAATTTTTTAATTGAGTATCCCCACGGATGTGTTGAACAAACTACCTCAGCAGTTTTTCCGCAATTGGTATTAAACCAATTAACCGACCTGGATGAAAATAAAAAAGCACAGGTTGACAGGAATGTAAAAGCAGGTATTGGCAGGCTCCAGAATTTTCAGCGGCCAGACGGCGGCTTTAGTTACTGGCCCGGCAGCGGCGAAAGCGATGAATGGGGTACCAATTATGCCGGCCATTTTTTGATTGAAGCACAAAACAATGGTTACTTAGTTAGTGATTATATGTTGCAACAATGGAAAAATTTCCAGCGTGGCCGGGCAAATAGCTGGGCACCATCTACCACCAATTTTTATGGCGGCGATCTTACACAGGCATACCGGCTTTATACGTTAGCATTGGCAAAAGCTCCCGTACTGGGCGCCATGAACCGTTTGAAGGAATTTAAATATTTATCTGCCGAAGCAAAATGGCGGCTGGCAGCAGCTTACAAACTCACCGGGCAGGACAATACAGCACTGGATCTTATAAGCGGCCTGCCAACAAGTTTTGAAGAAAGAGCAACTCCCGGCTATACATTTGGTTCTGCGTTAAGAGACCAGGCCATGGTTTTTGAAACCCTGACAATCATGGGCAAAAAAGCTAAAGCTGCAGAATTGTTGCCAACCATTGCTGCAAAATTATCGCAGGATAACTGGTACAGCACACAAACCACAGCCTATGCATTAATTGCCATTGCAAAGTATTGTGGTAAAAATCCATCAGGTGCAAAAATTATTGCCGGTGGATCTGTTGATGGAAAAAATGTTGACATCAACTCAACATCTTACATTAAACAGTTGCCCATTTTATTTTCAAAAGGCAGCAGCAATGTAGTCATCACCAATAAAGGGAGCAATACCTTGTATGTGCGTTTGGTTACCCAGGGGCAACCACTGGCAGGCGACAGTTTAAAAATAACAAATAACCCTGCAGTATTAATGATGAACGTGAGTTATGTTAGCCAAAATGGTACAGCCGTTGACATCAACAAACTAACGCAGGGTACCGATTTTGTTGCCAAAGTGGTGATAACAAATCCAGGCAAACGTGGTTATTATTCACAGATGGCATTGTCGCAGATATTCCCCAGCGGCTGGGAAATTTTAAATGCACGGATGTTTGATGGCGAAGGGGCATTCAAATCTTCCGCATCAAGTTACCAGGATATTCGTGATGACCGTGTTTACACTTACTTCGATATTGGTGCCAATCAAACATTCACTTATTACATACAATTAAATGCATCTTACCTGGGCCGTTTCTTTTTACCCGGCACCTATTGCGAAGCTATGTATGATAACAGCATCACCGCAGGAGTAAATGGGAAGTGGGTTGAAGTGGTGAATTAGCGGCCCCCTCTATCACTCCCGACTGGGGTTGGGAAGGAAATGCAGAAGATATTTGTGAAGATTGAAGCGAAACGAAATACAAAAAATGATTCAACCTAAAAAGTTACTCTCCATGTCCCCCCTCCTTCGGAGGGGGATAGGGGGAGGCCGAATAAAACTGCTTGTGTTGATTGGTTTATTAACCTGGTTTTGGCTTGCCCTCCCTTCAAAACTATTTCATGCACCAACCAGCTATGTTATTGAAGACAAAGACGGCAACTTATTAAACGCCACCATTGCTGCCGACGGGCAATGGCGTTTTCCTAACAACAAAAATGTGCCGCAAAAATTTATAGACTGCATCACCACTTTTGATCACAGGCGATTTTTCAAACATCCCGGTATTGACCCGGTTGCCATTGGCAGGGCCGTTGTAAAAAACATAAAAAATAAAGGTGTTGTCCAGGGAGGAAGCACCCTTACCATGCAGGTCATCAGGCTTTCAAAAAAGAATGATAAAAGAAATATCTGGAATAAATTAAAAGAAAGTATCCTGGCAATAAGACTGGAACTTTCTTATTCCAAAAAAAATATTCTTGCGCTTTATGCAAGCAATGCGCCTTTTGGAAGCAACATCGTTGGCCTTGATGCAGCAGCCTGGCGTTACTACGGCCGCAGCGCCGACAAATTAAGCTGGGGCGAAATGGCAGCCCTTGCTGTTTTACCAAATGCACCTTCGCTTGTTCACCCCGGAAAAAACAGGGACGTGTTGCTAAAAAAAAGAAATAAACTACTGGATAATTTACGGGAGGCGGGTAAGATAGATAAAGCCGGCGCCGAACTTGCCAAGCTGGAACCCTTGCCTGATGAGCCTTTAAGGCTGCCACAAAATGCATCGCATTTGTTACAGCGTTTTATAAAGGATAATAAAACCTGGAAACAGGAAACAAAGATTAAAACAACTTTAAATGGCGATCTGCAAAAAAATGTAAGCCTGATCCTGCAACAACATCAATCCATTTTAAAAGGCAATGGCATTAATAATGTTTGCGCATTAGTGCTTGATGTTGAAACCGGAAATACACTGGCTTATGTTGGAAACATTAAAGACCGGGCTAACCTTGAAATGGAAGCCGATGTAGATGTGATTGTAGCGCCACGTAGTCCTGGCAGTGCATTAAAACCAATTTTGTATGCATCTATGTTAAGCGATGGTTTGATCTTACCCAACTCCATCATCCCCGATATACCAACGCAAATAGGAAGCTATGCACCAAAGAATTTTGATTTAAGTTATGATGGTGCCGTGCCCGCCAACAGGGCTTTATCAAGAAGTTTAAATGTGCCTGCTGTAAAAATGCTGCAGCAATATAAATACCAGCGTTTTTATGAAACATTGCAGCAAACTGGTATAACAACTTTAAACAACCCTGCAGATTTTTATGGCCTGAGCCTGATCCTCGGCGGATGCGAAGTAACGATGTGGGACCTGGCAGGTGTTTATGCATCCATGGCACGTACATTAGATCATCAAACCAAAAATCATGGCAAGCTGGATGCAAAAGATTTTCATCCGCCAAATTATACTGTCAGCAATAATAAAACGGTCAACGAACAACGATCAACGAACAACCCTCCACTTGACGCAACTTCCATCTGGTTCGCCTTCCAGGCTATGCAGGATGTAATGCGGCCGGGTGAGGAAGGGCTGTGGCAGCAGTTTTCCTCATCACAAAAAATTGCCTGGAAAACCGGTACCAGCTTTGGTTTTAGAGATGGCTGGGCAATTGGGTTAACGCCTAAAAATGTGGTGGCAGTTTGGGTTGGTAATACCGATGGCGAAGGAAGGCCGGGATTGATTGGTGTGCAAACTGCGGCACCAATTCTCTTCGATATTTTTAGATTATTGCCAAATAATAAGTGGTTTGAAAAACCAAAATACAATTTTACATATATACCCGTGTGCAGGCAAAGTGGTTACAGGGCAAATATTGATTGCCCCGATGTGGATACATTATTTATGCCGCCCAATGCAATCAAGGTAGCGCTTTGTCCTTATCATAAAATAATTCATTTAGATGCCACAGGAAATTTCAGAGTTACAGAAGCATGTGAATCACCATCAAACATGCAGCACAAAAGCTGGTTCATTTTATCGCCGGCAATGGAATTTTATTACAGGCAAAGAAATATAGATTACATAACACTCCCACCTTTTAAACCCGGCTGTGCATTTGCCGAAACCGGCAAGCTGATAGAAATAATTTATCCGCAGCCTGATGCAAAAATTTATGTACCGTTGGAAATTAATGGCGAACGGGGCAAAACAGTTTTTACCGCTGCTCACCGCCGTGCAGGCGCAAAAATTTTCTGGAGCCTGGATGATGAATTTATTGGTACCACACAAAATTTTCACCAGATAGGATTGAATCCATCACCGGGAAAACACATCATTACTTTGGTAGATGAAAACGGAGTGAGTGTAAGCAGGGAGTTTGAGATGTTGGAAAAAAATAATTGATAGCTCTCCTCAAAAATAATTTTATGTAAATTTTTTACAGGTTGCATCATGATAAAAAAATTATCATGAAGAAATTATTATCAAAGCTGTTGCTGATAAACACCTGCATGCTGTTTTCACAAATTACACCAGCCCAAATAACTCAAAAAACAATTGACACAAAAATTGAAAAAGCAACTGTGTTTTTAAACGGCGCTCAAATAAACCGTACAGGTAAAGTATCGGTAAGCCCCGGAAACAGCGAAATTATTTTCAGCGGCATATCTCCTTATATAAACAGTGAAAGCATACAACTAAAAGCCGAAGGCAACTTTACTGTACTCTCAGTAGTACATAAGCTAAACTACCTGCAGGAGCAGGCCAAACAAGCCGACATGCAAAAAGTAGATGATCAAAAAGAAATGCTGCAGGATAAGATCAACATGGAAAATAACATGATGAGCATTTACCTGAATGAAGAAACATTGCTTTCAAAAAACCAGGCCATCGTAGCACAAAACACGGGTTTAAAAACTACCGACTTAAAAGAAGCAGCCGATTTTCACCGTCTGCGGTTAACCGAATTAAAACTTAAAGAAACAGAAATAAATAAAAATCTAAAGAAATTAAATGCCGAAATGGCAAAGTTAAATAAACAACAGTATGAATTGAATAAACAGGCCAGCACTGCCACGAGTGAAGTGGTTGTTACCATTCAAAGCAAAGCAATCACCAATGCCGGTTTTATGCTGAGTTATTTTGTTGATAAAGCGGGCTGGTATCCCACTTATGATATCCGGGTAAAAGATATTACGCAACCGATAACAATGGCATACAAAGCGAATGTATACCAATCGTCGGGCGAAGACTGGAAAGATGTAAAGCTTACTTTATCCACTGCTGATCCTAAACAAAATGGTGAAAAACCGAATTTACCCACCTGGCAGCTTCATTATTTTACACCGCAGTTCTATGGAATAAATAATTCACCGAATAATAACTATAATCCAAACGTAAGGGAAGTTGCAGGCAAAGTAACTGACCAGGATGGGAACCCGGTCCCTTTTGCAACCGTTGTAATAAAAGGAACAAGGACTGGTGTTTCAGCAGATGCTTCTGGCAATTTCAGGATCGCCGTTCCATACAATGCTTCTACGATCAGTTTTTCAGGATCAGGTTACCTAGGCAGAGAATTTTTCATCTCTTCAAATATAAAGGCTATTGCCCTGCAACGAAACAGTGATCTAAAAGAAGTGGTTGTAACAGGAGGGTATGGAACCAGCCGGTCAGGTGATTATGATTTCACGGACAATTTTGCCAAAGCAAAAAAAGAGACCGTGATTCCATTAACCATTTCAGAAAGACAAAACACCACCAGTTTCTCTTATGATATAGAAATACCGTATACTATTTTAAATGATGGCAAAACTTCCACTGTAGAAATGAAAGTAATGGAAGTACCTGCACTATACGAATATTTCTGTGCACCTAAACTGGACCAGGATGTTTTTCTTACTGCAAAGATCATAGACTGGAGTGACCTGAATTTGCTTGAAGGTGAAAGCAATTTATTTTT
>JANNYY010000546.1:0-4472 GCA_031410355.1 Chitinophagaceae bacterium
AAAAACAGACAAAGATAAAAGGGATTACTGCCTTGAAAATTCATCAGAATATTTAGATAATGCAATTGGTGAAATCAGGAGGATTTATAAAACCCTGGTAATACCCGATATGCGTGTAAATAACCTGTTTGATAATATAAATAATTTATTGCAGGAACTGAATATGACAAATACTGTACAATTTAAATTTTATAATGAGGGTATTAATGCAGAAAAAGACCTGGATAAAAATATACAAATTGATATTTTTAGAATTGTGCAGGAACAAATGAATAACATCATTAAACACGCAGATGCAACACAGGCAATTATTAATTTAAACAGGCAGAATAATGAATTGATACTGGCTATTTCAGATGACGGAAAAGGCGCAGATGCTTTAACAGAAAAAAAAGGGGTAGGTATAATAAATATCATCAGCCGGGCAGAATTGTATAACGGGACCGTTGTAATTGCATCCAGGCCGGGAAAAGGCTATACACTAAAAGTTGTAATACCTTATTTTACAACCAATCCCTGATTAGCCTGCGCTATATATTTTTCTTACTAAAGATTTAATGTTTGTGTTTTGATCGTATTGCGGTTTTAAAAAACGGGTTCATTTTCAAAATCGCTTAACAATCTTACTCCTTTGCGAATTACCTGGAGCGCTGCTTCTTTGTTAAGGTATTTTTCGTTGCAGTAATCATTAAAATTTACCTGGTTGCACATCAACTGCTTTAATACAGGTGTTTTTTCAAAATATTTTAATTTGAAAATATTTTTAAATTTTAAGGGATAAAGCTCATTTGTAGTAGTAATAATAAGATGGATAAGTGTGATGCAATAAGCGTGGAATTTTTCCTCACTTATGTTATTATCATGTATTTTTTTAAAGGTAAAAAATAATAACTCCGCTGCTTTTTTTCCACAGGGCAAATTTGCAATGCAATTCCGTATAGCACAGGTCTGTATTTTTCATAAATATTTTCAAACTTTGGGCTGTTCATTTGTAATAATTTATTCGCCGCAGCATCCCTTTACCATATTAAAAAATGAATGAGTTATTTATGTCTTTAACCAGGCTTGTATGTTGCGGTTTTATGTTTGTTGCAAAGTTTGAGCGTTTATAAAAATTGTACTTACACAATTCCTTAAATAAATTACATCATGTCACATCATTCAAAAAAAAGATTTTTTAAATGTGCTGCTAAATGGAGGAGTTTAAAGAACTGGCAATTAAAACCAAATCTAAAGATAGCCGCTGTTTTAAAAAAGAATTAAAGTAACTTTAAACAGTATAGAAAACTGCTTTATCTTATAAATCAATTTCTGTCAACTATCTATGTGTGAATTGTGTAACTTTTTTAAAAAGTTATGTAATAATTGACGCTGAACGCAGTGGAACTTTGTAAGTACCTTGCAAAAAAATACTTATTTGAAATTACACATCAAATACATGGTAAGTACCCGCTGTAAAATGGCGGTTAAAGAAGAATTGAAAAAACTCGGGCTTCATTTTATTGTTGTGGAACTGGGCGAAGTAGATATTATGGAAAGAATTACGGCAGATCAGCGTGAACTGTTAAAAAACGGCCTGCTCAACTCCGGGCTTGAATTAATGGATGATAAACGTTCGGTACTGATTGAGCGGGTAAAAAATGTGATCATTGAAATGGTTCATCACAGCGAAGAAGTAATAAAAATAAATTTCTCTCATTATTTAAGCGAAAAATTAGCCCACGATTATACCTACCTCGCCAATTTATTTTCAGAAGTACAGGGTACAACAATAGAGCAGTTCATCATCTCTCATAAAATAGAGCGGATAAAAGAACTGATCATTTATGGCGAACTAAACATTACAGAAATTGCCTGGAAAATGAATTACAGCAGTGTATCCCATTTATCAAACCAGTTTAAAAAAGTAACAGGGCTCACCCCATCTCACTTTAAAAAATTAAAAGATAAAAGAAGAAGCCCGATTGAAGAAATTGGAATACCCCATGGTAAACGGGAAGTAACTATTGAAACTAAAGACATAATATGAATATGAGGCATCTACATTAATTTTTTAACAACACAGGCTCTCAGGAAAAAAATATAATAAAATGAAATCAGCTTCTTCTAATAAAAAGAAAAGTACTGCTATTAAAAAAAAGAGTAGTGCGGCTGAAACTAAAAGTTCCGGGATAAAAGGGCAGGCACTCGCCAAGTCCCCCAATTTTTTTCCGGTGGTAGGCATTGGTGCATCTGCAGGCGGGCTTGATGCTTTTAAAAAATTACTAAAAGCCATTCCCGAAAATTCAGGAATGGCCTATGTGCTGGTGCAGCATTTAGACCCCAACCACGAAAGCCTGTTGCCCGAAATACTGCAAAAAGTTACCCCTATACCGGTATTGGAAATTACGGATGATATTAAAGTGCTGCCCGATCACATTTACGTTATCCCCAGCAATAAAATGATGGTGGCTACAGATGGTGTTTTATTGCTTGCCCCCCGCCCTGCAAAAAGTACCACCCAACGCAACCTGCCTATTGATCTTTTTTTTACATCGCTGGCCGAAGTGCACCAGGAGCATGCAATAGGCGTTGTGTTATCGGGCACTGCAAGTGATGGTACACAGGGATTAAAAGCTATTAAAGAAAATGGCGGTATCACTTTTGCGCAGGACGAAGCATCGGCAGAATATGAAGGCATGCCCCATAGTGCAGCACAGGCAGGAGTGGTAGATTTTATTTTGCCGCCACAGGAAATACCCAAAAAATTATTAGAAGTAATCAATAAAACAATACTGAGTGATGAGGAACTGCAAAACATTCCCAAGGAGGATGAAGATGTTTTTAAACAAATACTTTCGCTGTTACGCATTCGCAAGGGGGTAGATTTTACTTATTACAAACAAACCACCATACGCCGCAGGATATTACGCCGGATGGTGGTAAACAAAAACGGGGAAACCGGGGACTATCTAAAATTTTTAAGAAGCAATAATCCCGAGCAGGATCTGCTGTACCAGGATATGCTGATACCCGTAACTTCTTTTTTTAGGGATAAAAAAGTATTTGACGATTTATGCAATCACGTTTTTCCAACAATTTTAAAAAATAAAATACCCGGCGAAATAACAAGGATATGGGTGGCGGGCTGCAGCACCGGCCAGGAGGTGTACTCTTTTGCTATTTGTTTTAAAGAATTTTTAGGCGATAATCATGAAAGAATACAGATTTTTGGCACCGACCTCAGCGAACCTGCCATTACCAAAGCCCGTACGGGCCTGTATGAAAAAACGGAATTAGACAGCGTATCGCCACAGCGGCTGAAGGAGTATTTTACAAAAAACAATGGCGGTTACCAGGTAAATAAAAGCATCAGGGATATGTGTGTGTTTGCCCACCACAATTTTTTAAAAGACCCGCCCTTTGGCAAAATGGATTGTATAAGTTGCCGCAATGTGCTTATTTATATGGAGCCTTACCTGCAAAAAAAGGCCTTAACTACTTTTCATTATGCACTAAACCCCAGGGGATTTTTATTGCTGGGCAAATCTGAAACCACAGGCGGTGTACCCGATCTTTTTGTCCTGAGCCAGTTGAAGGACGGTGAAAAAACAGATAAACTTTACACCCGTAAAGATGTACCGGGCAGGTTTATGCAGGTAACCAGCCAGCGCAGCGAACAAATTTTAAGCCGTGCAGTTGACCATTCCAAAAGCGAAACCATCCGCACCGACTTTCAAAAAACGGCCGATGATATTTTGCTTACAAAATATACCCCGGCGGGTGTGGTAGTAAATGAAGCTATGGACATTGTGCATTTTAGAGGTAATACCGGCAACTATTTAGAACAGGCCCCCGGCAAACCTACCCATAATTTATTGATGATGGCAAAAAATGGTTTGGGTTTTGAGCTGCGCAATATTTTGCACAAAGCAAAAACTGACCAGGCAACGGTAGTAAAAGAAAATATACCCCTTAGTATAAATGGCAGCATACGGAATATTTCTATTGAAGCCGTTCCACTGCCCAATACGCAGGAGCCTTATTACCTGGTACTATTTCAGGACAATAATTTAACTAACGCAGATGGATCGGTAACAGGCAGCAGGAAAAAAGTTTCGGCTAAAGTAAAACAAGACGAAAAAGATTTTCGCATACAATTGTTGGAGCAGGAACTGGCACAGGGCCGGGAAGATATGCGGAGCATTACCGAAGACCAGGAAGCAAGCAACGAAGAACTGCAAAGTGCCAATGAAGAACTGCTGAGTGGTAGCGAAGAATTGCAAAGCCTTAATGAAGAACTGGAGACCAGCAAAGAAGAATTGCAAAGCACTAATGAAGAACTGACGGTTTTAAACTACGAATTAATTGGCCTTAACGAGCAGGTAACAGATGCAAGAAATTATTCCGAAAGCATAGTGGCCACCATTTACCAGCCACTGCTGGTGCTTGATAAACACCTGCGGGTAAAAACGGCCAATAATGCTTTTTAT
>JANNYY010000547.1:0-8995 GCA_031410355.1 Chitinophagaceae bacterium
GGAAATGATGTTACTTCCGACTGGTAAGTTGCCTGTGCATTCAGATCAACCTGTGGCAGCCATTTCAAGTTTTGGTTTTTCTCTGCCATGTTACCGGCAGTAATAGCTAAAGCTTTTTGCTGAGCCAGTGGCGAATTGGTAGCAGCAAATGTATAACACTGCTCCAGTGTAAGTACCGGTTTATCCTGTGCTATTAACTGTATGCTGCTTAAAAGCAAACAGAAAATGATGATGTGTTTAATGTTCATAAAATGTTTTATGATTAAAATATATTTAACGAAAGTCTATAATAATTTTACTGTCATACTTAAACCACTTAGCTGTCAGCCTGAGCCTGTCGAAGGCGGGTTATTGCGAAAAAAAGGTTATTATATAATTTATACCGCCTTCGACAGGCTCAGGCTGACAGCATTTATTTACAAGCAGGTTTATTTCATTTAAATTTTAATCGCACTGATGATAAACTGTGCCACTTCCTTTTTCCTTTTCTCAATCATCCCCATGTATGCCTTATCATCAAACTGCATTAAACCTTTTATCATTGGCTTTGCCAGGAAAGGAAAAATGCACAGCGACTGGATGTTGATGAACAACTGGTCTGCGCTGATCTTTTTAATGCTTCCCTTTTTTACTTCCGCATTTATTTGTTTTTGAAATCCAGCCAATACTTTTTCCACCGGGATCTTTTTTAGTTTTTTTAAGATCACTTCCGGGTTGCGGCTCATTTCATTTAATACAAAGTTGGGCAGGCCGGGGAACTGTGTCATGCGCTCTATATCAAGCGCCACAATGCTTTTAATCTTTTCAAACAGTGGCAATTGGGATGAAACGATTGTGGCGAGGTGAGAGAAAAAATTACCAAACTCCTGTTCAAAAACCAGGTCAAACAATTTATCCTTGCTGGTAAAATAATAATGTACCAATGCCTTATTAAACCCTGCCTGGTCGGCAATATCCTGCATACGGGCGCCTGCGAGGCCTTTTTGAATAAAGATTTTACGGGCTGTCTGTAAAATTACCTGCTCTGTATTTTTATCCTTTCTCTTCATGGCTATTTTTAACCATTTGGTTAATTTTGCAAAGCTAATACAGGATTTTGAAATATCAAATTATTTTAACCAAATGGTTAAAAATTGTAAATTGACTATTATATGAACCGGTGATGATTGAGGGCGCCTGCCTTAAACCTTAGTAGAAAACCAGCCATCGATATGGTACAACCTTATTAGCTTATTTTAATGCAAGCTTCTCCCATGGTTGAAATAATGTAATAAGGTTTACACCAATTGATCCAATTCATTTTCTACTAAGGTTTGTCTAAAGGGATTGAGCACTTCAAAATTGAATGGACTTGGTATCCCCATCCTGATGATAAAAAAAGATTTACCTTGTGCATAACAATAATTATATGGAAATACAAAAAGATATCCGCCTGGCGGTTTTAATAGATGCCGATAATGTGCCTTACAGCAATGTAAAAGGGGTGATGGAAGAAATTACCAAATACGGCACACCAACTTTTAAAAGAATTTATGGCGACTGGACAAAGCCCACCGTAAGCGGCTGGAAGAATGTGCTGCTTGAAAATGCCATCACCCCTATACAGCAATACAGTTATACCAGCGGCAAAAACTCAAGCGACAGCGCCTTAATTATTGATGCCATGGATATTTTATATTCGGGTAAAGTGGATGGATTCTGCATCATCAGCAGCGACAGTGACTTTACACGGCTTGCTACAAGATTACGGGAAGCCGGCATGAAAGTTTTTGGCATCGGGCAAAAGAAAACGCCCAATCCTTTTATTGTTGCCTGCGATAAATTTATTTACATGGAGATCATCCCGGTATTTGGCGCAGATACAGAAACCGAAGAGGTAAATCCGGCCAAAACAAAATCAAGCAAACCTGCTGCTGCCAGGCCTTCAGTTGATAAATTGAATAAAGAAACACTTAAATTAATTGCACATACCATTAACGACCTTGCTGATGAAAATGGCTGGGCATTTTTGGGAGATGTTGGAAACCTGATCTTAAAAAAGCAACCCAATTTTGATCCAAGGAATTATGGATTTCAAAAATTAACGCCATTAATAAAATCAGCACCTCATTTTGAAATTGATAAAAGGGAGACGGATAAGGCGGGGATAAAGTTGGTGTATATTAGAAATAAAGAATCGTGAGTGGTGAATCGTCAGTCGTGAGTAATACATCTTGGAATAGTTACATTCTGTTTCTCAATGAAGGCTCTACTCACGTTTCACAACTCACCACTCACGTTTTCACGCCTCACGTTTCTCACGGCTCCCACTATACAGCTCATATTCCAGCAACCTGCAATCAATCTTGCTTGTATAAAACTCAATCCTTCTGTTTGGTTTTAATCCGATCTTTTTGGCGAGTTCTAAATTACCGGTAAAAATATATCCAAAATAACCCTTGCATTTCTTCTTTAAAAAATCTCCGATACGGCCATAAGTTTCTTCTAACTCCGCCTCAATACCCATCCGATCACCATACTCAGGATTAAAATAAATAACCCCACCTGCATCTTCAGGTATTGTTGTTTCTTCAAAATCACAAACACTAAATTCAATGAACTCTTCCACACCTGCAATGCCTGCATTTACTTTTGAAATGTTAACTGCATCTTCGCTGATATCTGTTGCAATTATTTTTAACCCTGGTACATCAATAACCTGTTCTTCTAATTTTTTAAATTCAGTATTATACATGTCTTCTTTGTAACCGGCAAGATGCATGAAAGCATAATTAAAACGAAGCAGGCCCGGTTTGCGGTTGGTGGCCAGCAATGCAGCTTCAATAGCTACAGTGCCCGAACCACACATGGGATTGATGAATGTTGATTTGCGATACCACTTTGTAGCCAGCAAAGTTGCGGCAGCCAGGGATTCCAGCATGGGCGCCTTGCCGGGAATTTTACGGTAACCATGTTTGGATAATGTTTCGCCAGAAGTATCAATAAAAATTTCTGCAAGCGATTCTTTCCAGTATAAATGAATAACAGTCTTATCCAGTTCGGGTCCCGAGTTGGGACGTTCGCCTGTTTTATTGCGGAACCGGTCAACAATGGCATCCTTTACTTTTACATTGGCAAACAATGAATTATTGATGGTTGGATTATCAACATTGCTGCTGATGGAAAAATAACCATCCACATTTAAAATATCTTCCCAGGGAAAATCGAGAAGTGTTTTGTAGAGGTCATCTGCATTATCCGCATTAAATTCCTGTAAAGAAAACAAGACCTGGCTGGCGCAGCGCAAATTCAAATTCAGCTTTATACAATCCTGCAAAGTTCCTTTCAATTCTACGCCGGTTTTAAAAACACGCTCGGATTTAAAACCCAATGCGGCAACTTCTAATTGAAGCCAGGGAGATAAACGGTTGCTGCACGTAATGATGATGCGACTGGTAATTTCAAAAATTTGCATGCAGCAAACTTATAACTTATAACCAATAACCAATAACTTTGTTTCATGCTAACAATCAGTAACCGCGGCATAAACATGCCCGCATCTCCCATACGTAAACTGGTACCTTATGCAGAAGCTGCAAAAAAGCGGGGCACCAAAGTGTATCATTTAAATATCGGTCAGCCCGATATTGAAACACCACCGCAGTGCCTTGATGCAGTGCGTAATTCTGATTTTAAAGTGCTGGAATACAGCCACAGCGCCGGTAATGAAAGTTACCGGAAAAAATTAGTGCAATATTATAAAACTGTAGGTATTGAGGTAACACATGAACAGATAATCATTACAACCGGTGGAAGCGAGGCTATCATTTTTGGATTTATGGCCTGCATGGATGCCGGTGATGAAGTGATAATACCCGAACCCTTTTATGCCAATTACAATGGCTTTGCTGTGGAAGCAGGTGTTATTGTAAAACCCATTATGTCATCTATAGAAACAGGGTTTGCATTACCACCCATTGAAGAATTTGAAAAAGCCATTACACCCAAAACCAAAGGCATTGTTATCTGCAATCCAAATAATCCAACGGGTTATTTGTACAGCGCTGCCGAAATGGAAATTTTAAAACAACTCATCACTAAACACAACCTGTTTTTATTTGCTGACGAAGCTTACCGTGAATTTTGTTACGAAGGTTCTCACACAAGCGCCATGCATTTAACAGGTGTTGATGATCATGTGGTGTTGATGGATACTATCAGCAAACGTTACAGTGCCTGTGGTGGCCGCATTGGCGCATTCGTTACCAGGAACAAAGCATTGCTTGATGCAACGATGAAATTTGCACAAGCAAGATTAAGCCCGCCATCTTTTGCACAAATTTTAGGTGAAGCCGCAGTTGACCTGCCTGCTGATTATTTTGATACTACCAAAGCCGAATATAAATTACGCAGGGATACTATTGTAAAAAGACTGAATGCAATCCCGGGCGTATTTTGCCCTAACCCCGGCGGTGCATTTTATTGCATGGCCAAATTACCCATTGATGATTCTGATAAATTCTGTCAGTGGTTGCTTGAATCTTTTAATTACAAGGGACAAACTGTAATGCTTGCACCAGCAACGGGTTTTTACAGCACGCCCGGCCTTGGCAAACAGGAAGTGCGTTTGGCTTATGTTATAAATGTAAATGCCATTAATGCAGCGATGGACTGTTTGGAAAAAGCGCTGGAAGAATACCCGGGGAAAGTTTAATCCGCATGTATGAATGAAGATAAAGATAAATCACCGCACATATTAAATGCATCTTCTAATTTATTAGGACTTTGCTTTGTGGTATTAACATCGCTAAAATTATTGAACATAGCCGGTAAAACCATTATTGATGAGTTGACCACGATAGCCATCATGCTTTTTATGGCGGCTTGCATCCTTTCTTTTTTATCTATAAAAGGTTCTATTAAAAAAAGCGGCAGGCTGGAGAATGTTGCAGATATATTTTTCCTGGCAGGATTATCACTATTATTTGTAACAACTTTGCTTTTTTCATTCAACATCATTAGGTGAAAAACTTCACTGATTTGATTTACATCAACATTAGTGTCTTTTTTTCTTCGCTTTGGGAGTAATTTTGTCTTTAGCAGATACAGGATCCAGGATGATAGTTAAAGCTATAAATTGTCCTGCCATCTGCAGTTTCCTGTCTTTATAACCTTTAGCAGTTATTAGTAGTGAATCTTCGGATGAAATTAACATAACCACATTCCCACTCTCACTTGTATTACTAATTTTACCGGTTGACATGATTTTTATAGAAGCGCCCGCAATTGCATTCCCGGTTTTTGAATCGGTTACCATAACGGCGTAGTTTTTTTGTGCATGAAGCAAAATGCTGGCCAAAAGCAAGCCAGTTAATAATATAAATTGTCGCACAAAAAACGTTGTTTTTTTCATTAATGCAATAATACAATGATTTTACTTACCAGCATTTGTAATTTCTACCGTCCACTCATTACCACTGTACACTTTATGTACTGCAGAAAAATTACCCATATTCAACGCAAATGAAAGCTGTAACAAACTGTTGAGATAAGCCAGCGGCTTTCCTTTTGCCACAGCACCAAAGGTTTCGCTGTATGGCATATCAGCTTCGTATTTTTTTATTTTGTTTTGAAAGATGAGCACATGCAATTTATCGCCGGGCTTTACCTGTAACTGATTAAAAAGTTCTGCAGGAATATTCGTCCATATATTTCCATATTGTACATCAAGTACAGCAATGGTGCCTTTGATCTTTTTGTTTTCCGATATTGCTTTTTGATAAGGAATTTTTACAACCTCATTAGGTAATGCTGCACCAACCTGCTCAAAAGTAATTACGCCTGCCGCCAGCCTTGCAGCCGTGTAAGCATACACATCACGTCCGTGAAAGGTATAAGATTTTTCAGAACCCTTTCGGCGGTTTACCGCTTCATCAATTTGCCTGATTGCTTCAATACCCAAAGATTCAGCAATTAAAGTTAGTGTGCCATTATCTGGCGTAACAACAAAATGCCCGCTCTTTGTTTTTAGCACAACGGATTTTCTGTTGGTACCAACTCCCGGATCAACAACCGAAACAAATACCGTTCCTGCTGGCCAGTAAGTAACAGTTTGCTCCAGCCGGTAAGCTGCTTCCCAAATATTGTAAGCAGGTATTTCATGCGTAAGATCAAATAATTTAAGATCGGCAGAAACGCCCATGGCCACCCCTTTCATGGCAGATACAGCGCCGTCCTTTAATCCAAAATCAGATTGAAAAACAACAATTTTATTTTGCGAAAAAGCACATGGAGAAAATGCAGTAAAGAAAAAAAGACAAAGAAAATATTCCGTAATTTTTTTCATGTTCCGGTTTTTACTGCTCAATTATTTCCTGATCCTTACCTGCATCGCATACTCATACGTATCTAAAGCCGTGAAAATAAATTTCTCTGCAGGTATAAAATTAAGATAGTTGAAGATTTGTTCTTTCGTGAACCGCTGGCTCCAGAACCGTTCCTTTGTAGCTGTAAAAGAATCCGCCGCATCCGTTATCACCGTCATTCCCATTTTATGATAAGAATGTTCCTGCTTCAACCTGGTGGACTCATTATTGAGGTAACAGGCCCCGATCACCACTTCACCGCCCGGGTTTAAAAGATAGTATGCATTGCGGAAAATGCTTGTAAATTTTTTATTTGTTGATAAATCCAGCTTTTTTCCGGAATCTTTATAACTGTCAAAGGGAAAACCATCCGGGTAAAAATTACCTGCCGTAAACCAGGTAGTGATAACCATATCATATTGCTTATTCCATTTATCCAGGTTAGTAGCATCAAAATAATGAGCGGCAACTTTATCACTGATATTGAGTTTTTCAATTTCAGTATTTGAAATGTTCACACAGGCCATTGCATTATCAGTGCCATCATAAAAAGCAACTTTATCCCAAATATCTTTTATGCCGCAAAGATGTTTGGGAATACGGGCATTGCCGATACCTACATCAAGAATAGTAACAGGCCTTTTATTACGGTCGCATATTTCTGTAATAACTTTTTTCAATTCAATAAATTCGGCCCACTGTGCCTGTATCAAATACTCGCTGGTATAATTTAAATCAAATGAAGTTCTTACCGTATTTTCATTATCATACATGGCCATATTCAGGAATTTTTTTGTGCAACTATTACAAAAGTATCAAAAGCATAAGATGGCCTGTCTTCAATTTCTTTCACGGTAAAATTACAAAGCTCTAGAAATAAACACAGATCATCCTTAGTAAAACAACGCACAGTAGAGTTATCCTCAACAATTTTATTCAATGCCCCTTTTGCATCTTCTTCAAAGTAAACAGAATCCCAGTTAAATGCCCAAGTTTGGCTCCCGTTTACCGACCAATAACTTTCACGATGAAATTTTCGTCCTTCAAATTCAGCTTTGTGTATAACCTGCTTCCCATTTTTAATGATTGGGATAAATTTTGACGCATCAATATTATCAAAGCAAAGCACACCGCCAGTTTGCAGGTTTTTATTAATGGAATGAAATGCATCCATTACATCAGAATAAGTCATCAGGTAGCTTATCGTTCTTGCCGGAATAATACAGGCTTGTTTTTTTTCTGGTAATGAAAAATTTCTCATATCCGCTTCCATAAATTCAGCGCCCGGCGCTTTTCCTGCGGCAATATCAAGCATGGCTTTATTTAGATCAAGCCCCGTATAACTAAACCCATTTTTTAGAAACCTGTTAGCCAGGTTTCCTGTACCGCAACCCAATTCAAATAGGGAGGCTGCATTATATTTTTTTAATTTATTGCTGTAATAAGTATACTCTTCATCATAATTGATGAAGGTCTGGTACATCATCTCATAAATTTCTGAAAAATTGACGTAAAGATTATTCATGGCAAAAAGAAAAAGCTGCGGAATTTTCCACAGCTTTTTTTAAATAAATAAAAAATTAAAATTTAAATACCAGTGATGTCTGGAACATAGTACCCAACTGGCTGAACTGGGAACCATTGTAGCCTAAAATACGGTAGCGGCCACTGAAACTTAAAAAGCCTTCCAGTAATTCCCTGTCGGCGGTATTGGCCAAAGTTGCTTTAGCGGCTGCATAATCAGGGTCTGTTGTGTTGCCCGTTAATTCCAGTTTCCATTTTGGCAGCACATTCAGTATGTTATTTATTCCTATATTAAATGAGATCTTTTCTGTAAAACTATATCCAAGATTCAGGTCAGTAACAACGGCAGTTTTAAAAACCTGTTTAATATTATTCATCTGGCTTCCGCCATTATCCAGGTCTTGGAACTTTGTTGGCCCAAATATGGTGTTATTTAAACTAACACCAAATTTTTTCAAACTATAATCAAATCCCAGAACAACCTTAAACCTTGGCCGGCCTTCAATAAGCAGCGATTTAATTTGCGTACTCAGGATAGTAGCTCCCGCAGATTTAATGGCAGGAGGATCATTTGGTGTACCAACAATTTCATTATTTAAAGTAAAGTTACCTGCCAGGTTCACCCCCATTTTTCCGGTACCTAAAACTATATTTTTATAATTGGCAACCAGGTCAATGCCTGCATTTCTTGTTTTAAGGCCATTAATAAAAAACTGTACACTGGCTAGATCAAATTTGCCCTGGCCCACACTGTTTCCTTTAAGAATACGGCCCAACTCTGTTGTTGGGTTGGCAAGTAACTTATCGTCGGTGTTAATAGAAGAACTATAAACGATCCTGTCTCTGATGGTAATGCTGTAAAAATCTACTGTAACACTCAGGTTTTTGGTGGGGTTAACTCCTAAGCCAAACGACAGGTTGGTAGATTTTTCGGGGGTTAACCTGGGCACACCCAAAGCAAATGCCTGCTTACTCCTGTTATTAAATAAGCCCGATAATACAATGGTACCGCCCGCAAAAGAAGCCTGTGTGGATTGTGCATAGATCTGGTGTAATGTTGGTGCCCTGAAACCTGATGAAGCAGAAGCCCTGATCACCACTTTGTCGTTTGCAAGTTTGTAACGGCT
>JANNYY010000548.1:0-1870 GCA_031410355.1 Chitinophagaceae bacterium
GAAAATGCATGGGCTGCTGCACAGAATGCCAAAGACAGCAAAACATTAATGGCTATGTATGCCGATGATGCAGTGAGCATGCCCGATGGCGAACCCATGCTTACCGGTAAAGCTGCTATCCAAAAAAAGCAGGAAGCCGATTTTGCAAAACCTGCAAAATTTGCCAGCATTGGTTTTGAAACTATGGATGTTTATGCACAGGGAGATGTGGTGACCGAAGTAGGAAAAACGATGTATAAAGATGGTGCCGGTAAAACAATTGGCGGAGGTAAGTACATTGCTGTATTTGAAAAACGTGATGGTAAATATTTATGCATCCGGGAAATTTACAACCAGGATTCAAAATAAATAATAAAAAAACAGGCGACTAAATATATCGCCTGTTTTTTCATTGCAGCGCTTCATACTGGTCAACATGTGGAAATAACAATCATTTAATTTTACATCATGCAAAAGAAATTCATCCTCATAATGGCTGCTGTATTCCTTGCCGGATTTGCATTTGCCCAAACCGAACCTGATTACGGCAACAACCCTAAAGCCGGCCACCAGTTCAACACACGTGGGTTTAATATGTATTACGAAATATACGGAACAGGTGCTCCCCTGCTCATCATTCATGGCAATGGCGGCAGCATTAATAATTTTAGTAAACAGATCCCGTATTTCTCCAAAGAATACAAAGTAATTCTTGCCGACAGCAGGGCCCAGGGAAAATCGGTTGATACAGGCGATTCATTGGATTACAATTTGATGGCGGATGATCTTAATGCCCTGCTCAACCATCTCAAAGTGGATTCCTGTTTTGTTATTGGATGGAGCGATGGCGGCATCAATGGTTTGCTGCTGGCAATCCGCCACCCGGAAAAAGTAAAAAAACTGGCGGTTACCGGTGCCAATCTCTGGCCCGATACAACTGCTGTTGAGCCATCTATATTTAACTGGCTGGCCAACCTGGTTGATTCTTTAAAAGGCGTACAAAAAACTCCCGAAGTAAAAAATCAATACAAATTATTAGAGATGATGACCAGGGAGCCAAATATAACGCTGAAGCAACTGCATACCATCAAGTGCCCCACCCTTGTTATTGGCGGCGATCATGATGCGTTATTGCCAGGGCATACCTTAATAATTGCAGAAAATATTCCAAAATCTTATTTATGGATCCTTCCCAACTCGGGCCATTCAACACCCATTAATTACAGCAGGCAGTTTAACGAAACTATTAACGACTTTTTTAAAACGCCTTACCGGGTAATAGAAGGAATGGACAGGTTGAATTGATTAATAAACCACTAAAACTATAAAAATGAAATCAGTAATTATTACAGGAACAAGTAAAGGTATTGGCCTGGAGACTGCACTGGCATTTGCAAGAGCAGGTTATAAAGTTTTTGCAACCATGCGTAACCCTGATAAGGCCGTTGACTTTAAACAAAAAATAAAAGATGAATCTTTAAACATCAGTATCTCTGCAATGGATGTTGACGCTGATGAATCCGTTAAACAATGCATGGATGCTATCTTACAGGAGAATGGTTCCATTGATGTATTGGTTAATAATGCAGGTATCGAATGTCATGGCTCCATTGAAGAAATACCTATGGCAGATTTTAAAGCCGTGATGGAAACCAATTATTTTGGTGTACTTAGATGTACAAAGGCTTTGCTGCCATTAATGCGTGAGCACAAAAACGGCTGTATCATCAATGTAACCAGCATTGCTGGTAAAATAGCCAACACACCATTAGGTGCTTATGCTGCAAGTAAACATGCGTTGGAAGCTGTTACCGAATCCCTGGCGCAGGAAGTAAAGCCACACAATATAAGAGTAGCCATTGTAGAGCCCGGCATCATCAATACACAAATG
>JANNYY010000549.1:0-3874 GCA_031410355.1 Chitinophagaceae bacterium
CTTTATTTCTTTGTGCAGGAAATGTTTGGTGCCGATGTAAAAGTGCGGTTTCGTCCAAGTTATTTTCCGTTTACAGAGCCAAGTGCAGAGATGGACATCAGTTGCCTTATTTGCGGGGGTAAAGGCTGCAGCGTTTGTAAAAAAACGGGCTGGGTCGAAATTTTAGGCTGTGGAATGGTACACCCCAATGTGCTTGATAATTGTGGTATTGATAGTAATAAATATACGGGCTTTGCTTTTGGAATGGGCATAGAAAGAATAACCATGTTAAAATACCAGATAAAAGACCTGCGTTTGTTCAGCGAAAATGATCTACGTTTTTTAAAGCAATTTAGCGCTGCAGTATAATGTTTTTTTACCAGAAAATTTCTTTATTCTTCTTTATTTTGATATTACAGTTTCTGCTGAATCACAGAATTATGTAACTCCCAAAACTCCTTTTGGCACCATAATTGTCTTAACCCCTTTTAGCGCATCAGTGCTTATAAATTCATATCAAAAATTAAAGCTAACAAGATGAAATATGTACAAAGTAGTTTGATTATTATATTATTTGCACTATCCGTAGGGGC
This sequence comes from Chitinophagaceae bacterium, assembly GCA_031410355.1. Classification (GTDB taxonomy): domain Bacteria; phylum Bacteroidota; class Bacteroidia; order Chitinophagales; family Chitinophagaceae; genus Ferruginibacter. Next base: position 573 of record JANNYY010000549.1, read on the forward strand.
ATGTTCCGTTTCAAAAGAAGCCAGGAGTATGAAAAAGAACATTAATGGCAACTGGATACTTCAAACCATAACTACAGAAGGAATTACCGGCATAACAAAAACAAAAATATTTAATGAGGCTGAATTTGGTTGCTTTATCGGAAGCGAATGGAATTTTATATCCAATAACAGTATGGGCAGTTATAGTCTGGTAGATAAATCAAAAGACTGTACTCCAGTAAAAAGATTTATCCGCTGGTCGGTTTACGAACCAAAAGACCTGCCTAAAGAATTCCAGTTTAAAAGACTTGATGATAAAAAAAATGCAATGGATAATGGAGATGGCTATAGGTTAACGGTAACAGAGCTCGACGCTAACCACATGAAACTAAAATCTGATTTAGTTTTGGGCGGTCATGCCGGTGCGGTTATTTACAATTTTGTAAAAAAATAAATTATTAATTAAAAACTGATTTTATGAAAAAGATTTTTGGAAATTTAACTTTGATATTAGCTGTTGTTGCTTTAATGGCATCGGGTTGCGAAACTGCTAAGAAAACGAATAAAACACAAAGAGGAGCTGCTGCCGGAGCCGCCGGAGGAGCAGTAATTGGTGGAATAATTGGAAACAATGTTGGTAATAAAAACAATACAGTTTTAGGCGCTATTATTGGCGGTGTAATTGGTGGTGTTGCCGGAGGTATTATCGGCAATAAAATGGACCGCCAGGCAGAAAAAATTAAGAATGAAATACCAGGTGCAGAAGTACAAAGAGTAGGCGAAGGTATTGTTGTAACATTCAGTGAAAAAAATCCTGATGGCTCTAAAATGGGAGTATATTTTGATTTTGATAAATCGGAAATAACATCGAATTCAAAACTGGCTTTAACTAAACTGGTTCAGATATTCAAAGAATATCCCGAAACAAATTTATTGGTAGAAGGGCATACAGATGATAAAGGCGCTGATACATATAACCTTGCCTTATCAGAAAGAAGGGCAAAAGCTGTTGGTAGTTATTTAAAAGCTGAGGGCATTTCGCCATCAAGGCTTACTATAAACTGGTATGGTGAAGCACAGCCCAAAGTTGCAAATACGGATGACGTTACCCGGGCAGAAAACAGGCGGGTTGAATTTGGAATTACTGCTAATGAAAAAATGAAAGCTGAAGCTCAAAAAGAGGCGGCGGGAAAATAATTTACATTCCGTACACTATATGCATTGTTGTTTTTTGGAACAACAATGCATTTTTATTTACAGTAATTAATCACCTTTAAAAGTAACAGAGAAATAATATCTTTACTTAAATATAAAACAGCTTTCATTAATGATCTCAACCATTTGCGTAATTGGCGCAGGCACCATGGGCAGCGGTATTGCACAAACAGCAGCTCAAAGCGGGTTCTATACTTTATTATTTGATATTAATACCGATGTTTTGGAAAAGGCAAAAACATCCATTCAAAAAAGCCTGCAGTATTTATTGGATAAGCAAAAAATATCTGCTGACGAAAAAGAAAATATATACCAGCGCATACAATTTATAACCGATACCAACGATTGCATTGCAGATATCATCATAGAAGCTATTGTAGAAAAGGTGGATGCTAAAGTTGCTATCTTTAACCAGTTGGCAGAGTTAAATCATTCTGAAGTGATTTTTGCAACCAACACTTCTTCTTTATCAGTTTCCGAAATTCAGGCAAGGATACAACAACCGCAAAGAGTGGTAGGTATGCACTTTTTTAACCCGGCACCGGTGATGAAACTGGTGGAAGTTGTAAAAGGGAATCAAACTACCGATGAAGTTGCACAAACTGTTTATGAGCTTTGCCTGCAAATGAATAAAACACCGGTGATTTGCAAAGATGCACCTGGTTTTATTGTAAACAGGGTTGCCCGCCATTATTATCTTGAAGCTATGAAACTGGTAGAAAATGGAATTGCAACAATGGAGAATGTAGATGAAATGATGGAAGCATCCGGGTTTAAAATGGGCCCGTTTAAATTAATGGATATTATTGGCAACGATGTTAACCTTGCCGTATCGCAGTCGTTGTATGATGCATGCAACAAAGCAGAACGTTTTAAGCCATCAGCAATACAAATTGATAAGGTATCAAAAGGAGAACTGGGTAAGAAGAGCGGGAAAGGATTTTATGAATATAAATAATTAATGGATAAATGATAATGTAATAATTGATAATGCATCAGTACAATTACATTATTTAATTATCAGGAAGGAATTATACTTGAAATAGAAATTTCTAAATACTCTTCTATCCTAAAACATTATTAATTATCAATTAACCCATTATCAATTAAAAAAAATGGTTTTAGTTACCGGCGGAGCAGGTTTATTGGGAAAAGAATTAATTACTCAATTGCTTAATGAGGGTAATCAGGTAAGGGCTATTTATAATAAAACGCCGCTTATTGATTTTAATTCAGATGATCTTCAACAATTCAAATGCGATATTTTAGATGTAGTTGGGCTGGAAGAAGCGATGATTGGAGTGGAGCAAGTTTATCATTGCGCTGCTGTTGTAACATTTAATCCAAAGCGCAAACAGCAAATGTTTAAAATTAATATTGAAGGAACAGCCAATGTGGTTAATGCAGCCCTGGATGCCGGGGTTAAAAAAATGGTATATGTAAGTTCGGTTGCCGCATTGGGCAGGATAAGAGAGAATGAACTCATTAATGAAACCATGAACTGGACAGAAGAAACCAGTAACAGCAGCTATGGACAAAGTAAGTACCTGGCCGAAATGCAGGTATGGCGTGGCATTGGCGAAGGGCTGGATGCCGTTATGGTAAACCCGGTTGTGATTTTGGGTCCCGGTGACTGGAACGGTGGCTCATCTCAAATTTTTAAAACGGTATATGATGAATTTCCATGGTCTGCAACCGGTACCACAGGCTTTGTTGATGTAAGGGATGTGGTGAAAGCGATGATACAATTGATGAACAGTGATATTTCATCTGAGCGTTTTATTGTCAGTGCCGAAAACAGGAGTTATGCTGAACTGTTTAATTTAATTGCAAAAGCATTTGGTAAAAAGCCTCCACACAAAATGGTAACGAGGGCATTGGCAAAAATTGTCTGGCGGCTGGAAGCCATAAAAAGTTATTTTACCGGTAAAGATCCATTGATAACAAAAGAAACTGCGGCAACAGCATTGGCAAAAGTTAATTTCGACAACAGCAAACTAAAAAAGTTTTTACCCGGTTTTACTTACCGTACAATTGAAGAAACTGTTGCAGACACCTGTTATGCAATACAACAAAAGCTTAACAGCAATTAACGTATTTTCGGCTTT
>JANNYY010000550.1:0-9040 GCA_031410355.1 Chitinophagaceae bacterium
GGCACGGTGCTGTTCGAGGTGATGCCACGCTCGCGGCGCTCGAGCCATTCGAGTTCGACGTTGAGGCTCGTGGCGGCGGCGGGTTTCCAAAGAAGCTGTCCCTAAAGGGGGAACTTGGAGCCTAAAAATTTGAAGAGTAAAATAAAAGGTAAGAACTAAATATATTTTTTATGCAAGCAGTAGAAGAAATAAAAGAAGCCATAAATCCGCAGATTGCAAAGTTCCCCCTTTAGGGGGCGGAGGGGGTTTGAGATGTAAAATGATTGGTAAGAACTAAAAATATTTTTTATGCCAGTACTTGAAGTAATAAAAGCAGTTACAAAACAGCAGGGTGTTGCCCAGTTCCCCCTTCAGGGGGCGGAGGGGGTTGGAGTTGGCGTTAGCGGATCGGTTGCCGTCTTGGAAGCCCTCGTTTGTCAGAACGTTTCGGTTATTTTCGGCTACCCCGGCGGCGCCATCATGCCCATCTACGACGCCTTGTATGATTATCATGATAAACTGAATCATATTCTTGTTCGTCATGAACAAGGCGCTATACATGCTGCACAGGGCTATGCAAGAACGAGTGGTGATGTGGGAGTGGTGTTTGCGACAAGCGGCCCGGGTGCTACAAATTTAGTAACGGGCCTTGCAGATGCAATGATCGATTCAACAGCAGTAGTTTGTATCACCGGGCAGGTGTTTGCCCATTTGTTAGGTACAGATGCTTTCCAGGAAACGGATGTTATCAATATTACCACACCGGTTACCAAATGGAATTACCAGGTTACCGATGCAACAGAAATTCCTGCGGTATTAGCCAAAGCATTTTATATAGCAAAGAGCGGCAGGCCCGGACCGGTGTTGATAGACATCACCAAAAATGCACAGCTACAAATTTTCGATTATGCAGGTTATGAAAAATGTGATCATATCCGCAGCTACCGCCCCTATCCTATCGTAAGAAAAAAATATGTAGATGAAGCAGCTAAACTGATCAACGAAGCCGCAAGGCCATTTATAATTTTCGGGCAGGGCATTATTCTCGGCAAAGCCGAAAAAGAGTTCCTTGCATTTTTAGATAAGTCTGGTATTCCTGCCGCATGGACGATCATGGGTATGAGCGCCATCCCCACAGAACACCCGCTGGCCATGGGTATGCTGGGCATGCATGGAAATTACGGTCCCAATTTATTAACCAACGAATGCGATGTATTGATCGCCATCGGGATGCGTTTCGATGACCGTGTTACCGGCAGATTAGATAAATATGCCAAGCAGGCAAAAGTGATTCACCTCGATATTGACCCATCCGAAATTGATAAGAATGTAAAAACAACCGTAGCCGTTTGGGGCGATTGCAAAGAAACATTACCCCTGCTTACAGAAGCAATAGAAAGAAAAGTTTATCCGCAATGGATGCAAAAATTTGATGACTGCAAAAAGAAAGAAGAAGAAAAAGTTATTCGAAACGAACTGCATCCAACAACAGAAAGTATTACCATGGGCGAAGTGATCAACATAATTAATGATCTCACCAATGGAGATTCCATTGTTGTAACCGATGTTGGACAGCACCAGATGGTGGCATGCCGTTATGCAAAATTTAATCAAACTAAAAGTAATATTACCAGTGGTGGATTAGGTACGATGGGATTTGCATTGCCTGCTGCCATTGGGGCAAAATTCGGCGACCAAAAAAGAACAGTAATAGCAGTAATAGGTGATGGCGGCTTTCAAATGACCATACAGGAACTCGGCACCATCATGCAGTTTGATGTTGATATTAAAATTTTAATTCTCAATAACCAGTTCCTCGGTATGGTACGCCAGTGGCAGGAATTGTTTCATGAAAAGCGTTATTCATTTACAGATATTACCAGTCCGGATTTTGTACAAGTTGCCAAAGCTTATCGCATTCCTGGTAAATCAGTTAGCAAAAGAGAAGAATTAAAAAATGCTTTGCATACGATGCTGAACAGTAAAGGAGCTTATTTGCTGGAAGTAATGGTTGGTAAAGAGAATAATGTTTTTCCGATGGTGCCACAGGGAAAAGGTGTGGCGGAAGTTGTTTTAAGTAAAGAGGAAATAAATTAAACATCATGCAAAAAAAAGAATTCACCATAACCGTTTATACCGAAAACCAAATTGGTTTATTAAACCGCATCGCTATTATTTTTTCACGCAGAAAAATCAATATAGATAGTTTAAATACATCGCCAACAGAGGTTGATAGTGTACACCGTTTTACCATTGTCATTAACGAAATGGAAGACGTGGTTTTAAAACTTTGTCGCCAGATTGAAAAGCAGGTAGAAGTATTGAAAGCTTATTATAATACCGAAGATGAAATTGTTTGGCAGGAACTGGCACTATATAAAGTAAGCACCGATGCTATTGCAGAAAAGGTAAAAGTAGAAAGGCTTCTAAGAGAGCACGGAGCAAGGGTTGTAGCCATACGTAAAGATTATACCGTTTTTGAAACAACCGGCCAGCGTGAAGAAACAGATGGCCTGTTGAAAGTTTTGGAGCCATACGGCCTGATAGAATTTGTACGCAGTGCCAGGGTAGCCATCATAAAAGGCAGCAGCGATTTTCATGAGCGGCTTATTGAATTTCTAAAGAAAGAACCGGGAGACGATGTTATTGAAAATGAATTTTTAGATAAGAATGAAGAAGTATTCAGCATGTAACCAAACAACTATTTATAAAACAACAATTAAATAAATCATCATGGCAAAATTAAAATTTGGTGGCGTTGAAGAAAACGTTGTAACACGGGATGAATTCCCCTTAAGTAAAGCACAGGAAGTATTAAAAAACGAAACTGTTGCTGTAATTGGTTATGGCGTTCAGGGGCCCGGGCAGGCGCTTAATCAAAAAGACAATGGCATTAATGTTATTGTTGGTCAGCGCAAAAATTCAAAATCATGGGATAAAGCCGTTGCCGATGGATTTGTTCCCGGCCAAACTTTATTTGAAATTGAAGAAGCGTTGGAAAAAGGAACCATCATCTGCTACCTGTTGAGCGATGCGGCACAAATTGCTTTATGGCCAACGGTACAAAAACATTTAACTCCCGGTAAAGCATTATATTTTTCTCATGGCTTCGGTATAACTTTTAACGAACAGACCGGCATCATTCCTCCAAAAGATGTAGATGTATTTTTAGTTGCACCAAAAGGCAGCGGCACCTCTTTAAGAAGAATGTTTTTACAGGGCCGCGGCCTCAACAGTTCGTATGCCATCTTCCAGGATGCAACCGGCAAAGCTTTTGAAAGAGTCGTTGCCTTGGGTATTGCAGTGGGCAGTGGTTATTTATTTGAAACTGATTTTAAGAAAGAAGTGTTTAGTGATCTTACCGGCGAAAGAGGAACATTAATGGGCGCCATACAGGGAATTTTTGCTGCACAGTTTGATGTGCTGCGTGCAAAGGGTCACTCTCCTTCCGAAGCTTTTAACGAAACCGTTGAAGAATTAACACAATCATTAATGCCGCTGGTTGCAGAAAATGGTATGGACTGGATGTATGCCAACTGCTCTACCACCGCACAACGTGGCGCACTGGACTGGTGGAAAAAATTCCGTGATGCAACAGCGCCGGTATTTAATGAATTATATGACAGTGTTGCTACAGGTAAAGAATCACAACGTTCAATTGACAGTAACAGCAAGGATGATTACAGGGAAAAATTAGAAGAAGAATTAAAAGAATTACGTGAAAGTGAATTGTGGCAGGCCGGTAAAACTGTAAGAAGCCTGAGGCCAGAAAATCAGGCATCATTTACTGTAAAAGAAAAAGAAAAGCCGGCACAATTAAAGGGATTGACTGTAAAAACGAAAGAAGAAGCAGTTAAATAATATTCATGCAAACAACCACACATACCGGTTTTACTTTGTGTTTTCATGATGCAGCGCAGCGGTTAAAAAAAATAGTTAACCGCACGCCACTCATGTTCAATGCAAATCTTTCAAAAAAATACCAATGCAATATTTTTTTGAAAAGAGAAGATTTGCAGATAGTACGTTCCTACAAAATTCGTGGAGCTTATAACATGATGAGTTTGTTGCCTGCAGCGCAGTTAAACAAAGGTGTAGTGTGCGCCAGTGCCGGTAATCATGCACAGGGTTTTGCATACAGTTGCAAAAAACTCAATATAAAAGGCATTGTTTTTATGCCCATCATCACTCCCAAACAAAAAGTTAATCAAACAAAAATGTTTGGTGAGCATTATGTAGAAATAAAACTGGTGGGTGATACTTTTGATGACTGCGCTGTTGCTGCCAAAATATTTACAGAAGAAAACGGCATGGTGTTCATTCCTCCTTTTGATGATCCGCGTATTATTGAAGGACAGGGAACCGTTGGTGTAGAGATACTTGAACAAATGCAGGAAGATATTGAAGAAGATAATTCTTCGTCGATCTCCCAGATTTCCTCCCCCTTCGGGGTTCCCATTTATGGGAACGAACGAAGTTCAAGAGGGGGCCGGGTGGTCGATTATATCTTTATCCCCGTTGGCGGCGGCGGCTTAAGTGCAGGCGTTGGCTCTTATTTTAAAACCTGTTCTCCCAAAACAAAAATAATTGGTGTTGAACCTGAGGGTGCACCTTCTATGTTTGAAGCTTTGAAAGCAGGTCATCCTGTAGAATTGAAAACCATTGAACGCTTTGTTGATGGCGCAGCAGTAAAGCGGGTTGGTGATATAACTTTTTCTATTTGCAAAGATGTGCTCGATGATATGCACCTGGTAAATGAAGGAAAAATTTGTTCTACCATTTTAAAATTATATAATGAAGATGCGATCGTAGTGGAACCTGCAGGCGCTATGTCAATTGCGGCATTGGATGATTTTACCAATGAAATAAAAGGAAAAAACGTAGTGTGTATTGTAAGCGGCAGTAACAATGATATTGACCGCATGCAGGAAATAAAGGAAAGAAGTTTACAGTACGAAGGATTGAAACATTATTTCCTCATCAGCTTTGCACAAAGGCCCGGTGCTTTAAAAGAATTTGTAAATAATGTACTGGGGCCTACAGATGATATAACCCGTTTTGAGTACATGCAAAAAACAAATAAAGAAAATGGTCCGGCATTAGTTGGTGTTGAGTTGCAAAGCCGCAGTGATTATGACCTGTTGTTAAAAAATATGCAGGCTTCCAATATTGGTTTTTCGGAGATAAACAAAGATGACCAGTTGTTTGGGTATTTGATTTGATAAAATAAAACTTAAGCTCTTTGCAAATGACAATAAGAAAAAGAATTTCTCAGCTTCGCTGGAAAAAAAGGTTTGCCACGAAGGCACTAAGGCACAAAGAAAAATGCTTCGCATTTTCCTTTGTGCTTTCGGGTCTTAGTAGCTAAATTCAATTTTTGTAAAAAAATTGTTTTTCAGTCCTTTAAAATACTTGTCATTAGCAGTGTAATTAAAAGATTTCTTTAAAATCCAATACCCGATCGAAAGCAGCCAACTAACGAATGCTTGCTATTTTAAAACAGTCGGATCTGTAGAAATTAAAACTAATTAAAATGGCAAATAACCCTGGATTGTACGATCCATCATTTGAGCATGATGCCTGTGGCATTGGCTTTGTAGCCAACATCAACGGGCATAAATCGCATCAGCATATTTCCGATGCACTTACCGTATTGGAAAATATGGAACACCGTGGCGCCTGCGGTTGCGAAAACAATACCGGCGATGGCGCCGGCATTATGATACAGTTGCCACACGAATTTTTCTTTGATGAATGTTTAAAATTGGGCGTGCATCTGCCCGGTTATGGCAAGTATGGCGTGGGCATGGTTTTCTTTCCCAAAGAAATAAGGTTGCGTGAAGAGTGCCGCGATATTTTAAACCGCAGCGCCGAAAAACTGGGGCTCGATATTGTAGCTTTCAGGAAAGTACCTGTTAATTCCGATGGCATTGGCCCAACAGCTTTACATGTGGAGCCCGAAATGGAACAGGTTTTCATTGCCTGTCCAGATCATCTTTCAAATCCTGATGATTTTGAAAGAAAATTATTCATCCTCCGTAATTATACAACACATTTAATAAACAGCACGGTAAGAAAAGATGAGATCGGTTTTTACATCGCTTCTTTATCATCCAAAACAATTATTTACAAAGGGCAGTTAACCAGTTCGCAGTTAAGAGATTATTTTCCCGACCTCAATAATAAAAGAGTGGTGAGTGCATTTGGTTTGGTGCATTCAAGATTTGCTACCAACACTTTTCCTTCCTGGAAACTGGCACAGCCTTTCCGCTTTATTGCCCATAATGGCGAAATAAATACATTGCAGGGAAATTTAAACTGGCTCAAGGCCAGTGAAAAAGGTTTTACTTCTCTATATTTTTCTAAAGAAGAAATGGACATGTTATTACCAACGGTGATGCCCGGGCAGAGTGATAGTGCCTGCTTAGATAATATTATTGAACTGCTTACGCATGCCGGCCGTTCTTTGCCGCATGTAATGATGATGCTGATACCCGAAGCATGGGATGGTAATGAAGAAATGAATGCGGAGAAGAAAGCATTTTATGAATTTCACTCTTCATTTATGGCGCCCTGGGACGGTCCTGCATCCATTTCATTTACCGATGGAAAAATAATTGGCGCCACATTAGACCGAAACGGGCTCCGGCCTTCGCGTTATTGCGTAACCAATGATGGCCGTGTTATTATGGCATCCGAAACCGGCGTACTGCCTATTGATCCTGCCATCATTATTGAGAAGGGAAGACTGCAGCCGGGAAAAATGTTTGTGGTGGATATGGAGAAAGGAAAGATCATCAGTGATGAAGAATTAAAAAAAGAGATCTGCTCGCAAAAACCTTACAGCGACTGGCTGAATAAATATAAAATACGCCTGGAAGAACTGCCCGATCCACGGGTGATGTTTACGCACCTGGAGCATGAACAGGTTTTTAAATACCAGAAAACTTTTGGTTATACAAAAGAAGACCTGGATACCATTATTGCACCCATGGCATTGTTGGGCAAAGAGCCTGTGGGTTCTATGGGAACTGATGTACCATTGGCAGTATTGAGTGATGAACCGCAACACCTGAGCAGTTATTTTAAACAATTATTTGCACAGGTTACCAATCCGCCCATTGATCCGATAAGGGAAAGGCTGGTGATGTCGCTGGCAACATTTGCCGGCAACAATGGTAATTTGCTGCAGGAAGATCCGTTAACCTGTCACAGTGTGGCGTTGCAACACCCCGTGCTAAGTAATTATGCGCTGGAAAAAATAAGGAGTATTGATACGGGCTTGTTTCAGTCAAAAACAATTCAATGTTATTTTAAAGCAGATGGACGGCCAGGCTCATTAAAAAAAGGTATTGACCGCATTTGCAGTTACGCTGCCGATGCCGTGGAAGATGGTTTTAAAGTATTGATCTTACAGGACAGGGCCATTGATTCAAACCATGCATCCATTCCATCCCTGCTTTCCACAGCAGCCATTCATCATTACCTTATACGCAAAGGCATACGTGGCGAAGTGGGTATTATTGCGGAGGCCGGCGATGTTTGGGAAGTGCATCATTTTGCATGCCTGATCAGTTTTGGCGCTACAGCCGTTAACCCTTACCTGGCGCTTTCATCCATCAGGGATATGAAAGAAAGCGGCAAAATGCAAACGGAATTATCCGAGGATGACCTGAAGAAAAATTATACCAAAGCGGTAAATGATGGCTTATTAAAAGTGTTTTCAAAAATGGGCATATCTACTTTGCAATCATACCAGGGCGCACAAACATTTGAAATACTGGGATTGAACAAAGAAGTAGTGAACACCTATTTTACCGGTGCCATTTCCAGGATCGAAGGCATGGGGCTGGATGAAATTGCAAGAGAAGTATTGGCAAAACATTTCTTCGCTTTTAATAAAAAAGATATTCCTAACGACCGGTTACCGGTGGGCGGTTTGTATCAATGGAAAAGAAAAGGTGAGTTTCATTTATTTAACCCGCAAACCATTCACCTGTTGCAGCATGCCACAAAAATGAATGATTACAGTACTTTCAAAAAATATTCAAAACTGGTTAATGACCAGAGTGAAAAAGCATGTACCATCAGGAGTTTGTTTCAGTTTAAAAACAAACAGGCTTCCATTAATATTGATGAAGTGGAACCTGCCGAAAATATTTACAAACGTTTTGCAACCGGTGCCATGAGTTTTGGTTCCATCTCCTGGGAGGCCCATACCACGCTGGCTATTGCCATGAACCGCCTGGGCGGCAAAAGCAATACCGGCGAAGGTGGTGAAGATGAAAGAAGATATGAATTATTAGAGAACGGAGATTCCATGCGTAGTGCCATCAAGCAGGTAGCCTCAGCAAGATTTGGTGTTACCAGTTTATACCTTACTGAGGCAGATGAACTGCAGATAAAAATGGCGCAGGGCGCCAAACCCGGCGAAGGCGGCCAGTTACCGGGCCATAAAGTTGATGACTGGATCGGCAGGGTACGCCATGCAACACCGGGTGTTGGATTGATCTCGCCTCCACCCCACCATGATATTTATAGTATTGAAGACCTGGCACAATTAATTTATGATTTAAAAAATGCAAACCGCCAGGCAAGAATAAGTGTGAAGCTGGTAAGCAAAGCAGGTGTAGGCACCATTGCTGCAGGCGTTACCAAAGCAAAAGCAGATGTGCTGCTAATTTCCGGGCATGATGGCGGCACAGGTGCATCGCCGGTAAGTTCTATTAAACATGCGGGCTTACCCTGGGAACTTGGTTTGGCAGAAACACAACAAACTTTAGTAAAAAATAAATTGCGCAGCCGCGTAATTGTTCAGGCCGACGGGCAGTTAAAGACCGGCCGGGATATTGCTGTTGCGGCTTTGTTGGGTGCCGAGGAATGGGGCATTGCTTCTGCAGCATTGGTGGTACAAGGTTGCATCATGATGCGTAAATGCCACCTGAACACCTGCCCGGTGGGTGTGGCAACACAAGACCCTGAATTAAGAACCCGTTTTAAAGGCGATGCTGACCATGTGGTCAATTTCTTTAAAATGATAACACAGGAACTGAGAGAGATC
>JANNYY010000551.1:0-18604 GCA_031410355.1 Chitinophagaceae bacterium
TACCGGTACTATGTACAAAACGATCCGCTCATCAGCGATTTTGAATATGATACGCTGTATAAATTATTAGAGAAGTTTGAAAAAGAAAATGCTGATGCTGTTACAGCCGATTCGCCAACACAGCGTGTGGGCAAGGGTTTAATTAAAGACTTTCCTAAAACACAGCACCTGGTACCCATGCTTTCGCTTGAAAATTCGTACAATGCAGATGACCTGCTGGACTTTGACAGGAAGGCCAGAGAGCTTTCGGGCTTAACTGAAATTGAATATTGTGTAGAACCAAAATTTGATGGTGCCAGCATTTCGTTGGTATATGAAGATGATATGTTTATCCGTGGTGTTACAAGGGGCGATGGTGAAGTGGGAGATGAAATTACTTTGAATATAAAACAGATAAAATCAGTTCCGCTTTCAGCAAAATTCAGCAGTTATGGTATTGAGCAAATGGAGATACGTGGCGAAGTGCTGATGAATAAAAATAATTTTAAGGCCTATAACGATGCTTTAATTGAAGAGGGAATTCCACCACTTGCAAACCCACGCAATGCCGCTGCAGGCTCGTTAAGAATAAAAGATACTGCCGAAGTTAGCCGCCGCAACCTGGAGGCTTTTTTATATCACGTTAGTTTCATCGTTGACCGTGAGCCGTTGACAATTGACCGGAAGACATCAGCATCAAACAACGATCAACGAACAACAAACAACGAACAACCAACTACTCATTCGGGAATGCTGGAAATGCTGTGGAACCTCGGTTTCAGGAGTCCAAAAAACGAAATGAAAGTTTTTAAAGGAATTGACGGGGTAATAAAACATGTGCATGATTTTGAACAGGGGCGTGATAACCTCGGTTACGAAATTGACGGCATGGTAATTAAAGTAAACGATTTAAAACTACAGGACAGGCTGGGCATGACATCGCACCATCCACGCTGGGCCATTGCTTTTAAATTTAAAGCCCGGCAGGCTACCATCAAATTACTGGCCGTTGAGTTCCAGGTGGGCCGAACAGGTGCGGTAACCCCTGTTGCAAAAATAGAACCAGTGCAGGTGGGTGGCGTTACTGTCGGCAGTATCTCAATCCACAATGAAGACTACATCAAAGAAAAAGAGCTGATGCTGGGCGATACCATTTTAATTGAACGCAGTGGAGATGTAATTCCGCAAATAGTAAAATCATTTCCTGAACTCAGAAATGGTAATGAAGAAAAAATTAAATTTCCAACACATTGCCCCGTTTGTAACGATGCATTATTTAAGCTGGAAGAAGAAGCGGTGTGGCGTTGTATAAATCTTACCTGCCCGGCTCATATTGTGGAAGGCATTATTCATTTTGTAAGTAAGGATGCCATGGACATCCGCAGCTTTGGCGAAGCCAATGTTCGAAAGTTTTATGAATTGGGATTATTAAAGACAATACCCGAAATATATAAGTTGCCTTATGATGAGATCAGCAAACTGGATGGTTTTGGCGAAAAATCTATAACCAAACTGCAGCAGGCAATAGAAGATTCAAAAAAGCAACCACTTAATCGTATTATATATGCGCTGGGCATTCGTTATGTGGGCGAAACCACCGCTAAAACACTGGCTCATGCTGTGGATCATCTTTTACAATTTGCTGATTTTACCGAAGAGCAGTTAAAAGAACTGGATGATGTGGGTGTTAAAGTAGCCAAAACTGTGTTTGAGTTTTTCCATAATACCGATAACCTGCATTTGTTGGAACAACTGGAACAACTTGGTGTTCAGCTTAAAAATGAAAAGAAAAATGTAGTAACGGGTGGAAATCTAACCGGGCAAACATTTTTGTTTACCGGTACGCTTCTGCAATTAAAAAGAACTGAAGCTGAAGAACTTGTTGAAAAAAATGGCGGCAAAATAACAGGGGCCGTAAGCAGTAAACTAAATTACCTGGTTGTGGGCGAAAATGCAGGCGGCAAGCTGGAGAAAGCAAAAAAAATTCCCAATATTAAGATCATTACAGAAGAAATATTTTTAAAAATGCTGCCTAATTAGTAAAAAAAAACATTATATTTGATTACCGCCTCTGCCATGATTAAAAAACGGGTAAGATCTCTTACCAGTTAAAACTGCTTAAAACCATCAATCATGATCAAAAAAAACCCTGGCGAAGTTTGGAAACAAATTCTTTTCCCTGGTCATAAACAACTCCGTAAAAAATATGCAGTTTCATCACATGGCAGGGCTGCAAGCTATAACACAGATACATTAAAAGATGGCAAGGAGTTAAACGGATCTTTAACTTCGGGATACAAAACATTAAACCTGCATGTAGAAGGCAGCAACGGAACCATTTATATTCACCGGGAAGTGGCGAAACATTTTTGTAAAAAGCCTTCTCCTAAATATAAATATGTGATTCATGTTAACCACAAAAAGAAAGACAATCATTTTAAAAACCTGAAGTGGGCCACCCTTGATATTGTTAGTGCTCACCAGCAAAACAGCCCTGAAAAAATAGCCTATAAAAAACGCCAGGCAAACCGTACTGTAGGCCTGAAACTTAATGCTACACAGGTTAAAACGATTAAAGACATCATAAAAAATCCAAACAGAAAAATAACTTACAAACAGCTGGCCGCTAAATATAAAGTAAGTGAAATGACTTTATACCGCATTAAAAGTGGTGAGAACTGGGGACGTATCAAGTAACAGAGAAATCTTTTTCTACAAAGGAACCTGCCATGCAGCGGGTTCCTTTTTTTATTTTATTAAATTCGCTGTTTAAAAAATACTATTATGCTTCAATCAACAACATTAAAATTTCTGAAAGATTTAAAAAAGAATAATAATAAAACCTGGTTTGAGGAGCACCGTAAACAATATGATTTTGCTAAAGCAGATTTTTTTTCCCTGGTTGAACAATTGATCAGGGGCATTGCAAAATTTGATAAACCCATTAATAATTTAGAAGCAAAAAACTGCACTTTCAGGATAAACAGGGATGTGCGGTTCAGTAAAAATAAAGATCCATATAAAAGCAACCTGGCTGCCTATTTTAATAAAGATGGCAAAAAAGGGATTGGCGCCGGGTACTATTTACATGTGGAACCCGGCAAAAGTTTTGCTGCCGGAGGAATCTGGATGCCGGAACCCGGGGTACTTGCCAACATTCGCCAGGAAATAGATTATAATTTTACGGACTGGAAAAAAATACTTGAAAATAAAAATTTCAGGAATGCATTTACCCAGGGAGTTAATAGCAGCGATAGTTTAACAAGGCCTCCAAAAGGTTACGATGAAAATAATCCGGCCATTGAATTCCTTAAAATGAAAAGTTTTATAGTTAGCAGGCCCTTTACCGATATAGATGTACAAAATAAATTCTTTGCCAGGGAAGTTGCTAAAACCTTCCACACCATGAAGCCTATGATTGACTTCCTGAATACGTCTCTTCATTAAAAAAAGACGGCCAGAGATAAAAATCTCCGGCCTTGCTTACCTCTGAAACCACAAGAAAAAAGTTATAATTATTTTATAAACAATAGTTTTATTGTAAAAATCATGATGGAAAATATCCCTTAACGATATCCCAAGCTGGATTTTTTTAATATTGGAGAAAAATTAGATAACCAAGCAGACTGTAAAAGTACTATTTTTTTAATATTTTCATAATTTATTTTTTCATTATTATGATTTAATCTTCATTTTCATATTGCCTTTTAAAAGTATAATTAGCATTTCTGCTTGTATTTGATACCATTTAATTGAAAATGTTAAATTTTACTTGTACCAAAATATATCTGGCCAGTATTATTAAACGCTAAAAGAGTAAAGTAAAAAACTAATAATCGTTAGTTTTGCTGAAAAACGGGATGGCAAAAATAAAGCCGGGCAAAAATGCCAGCAAAAAGGATGTAATTATCCAAAACGCCGCAGCTTTGTTTAAAAAAAAAGGTTATTCATCTGCATCTATGAGAGAATTGGCCGAAGCCCTTGGTGTAGAAGCACCTAGTCTGTATAATCATATTGGAGGCAAAAGTGAATTATTGCAGGCCATTTGTTTTAAAGTTGCCCATGCATTTACCGCTTACCTGGAAACCATCGAAACTTCGGCAGGCACCCAGGTTACTTTGTTGGAAAAAATTGTCCGCTTTCATATACGCATGATGCTGAATAATTTTGATGAAGTGTATGTTGCCAATCACGAATGGAAGCATTTAAAAGAACCGTATTTAAGCAATTTTTTAATTCAACGAAGAGGTTACGAAAAAAGATTGATTGCTTTAGTTGAAACCGGTATTGTTGCCGGGGCTTTTAAAAACAATAACCCCTGCGTTTCTGTATTAACAATTCTGTCGGCTGTAAGGGGACTGGAATTTTGGCAACAACATAAAAAAAATATCAGCAGCCAGATTCTGGAAGACGATATGGTGCATCTTTTATTAAACGGAATAATTAAATAATTTTATGGCTGTTCATTTTCATAAATTAAAAGTAAAAGAAGTAAAAGAAGAAACTCCCGATTGTGTTTCTATTGCATTTGAAATACCCGAAAATTTAAAAACAGATTTTTTATTTGAACAGGGTCAAAACATCACTATTAAAAAAGAGATTGAAGGAGAAGAGATCCGCCGCTCCTATTCGATCTGTTCTTCACCCTTTGAAAATGAATTAAGGATAGCCGTAAAAAAGGTTGAAGGCGGAAAGTTTTCAGGCTTTGCCAATACTGATTAAAAAGCGGGCGATGAACTGGAAATACTGCCTCCTACAGGAAAGTTCAACACAAAACTGCAAACACAAAATACAAAACAATACCTGGCTTTTGCAGCCGGAAGCGGCATTACGCCTGTAATTTCAATCATAAAAACCACTTTACAAACTGAGCCTGCCAGCAGCTTCACACTTGTTTTTGGTAATCGTGGCCGCCATTCTATTATTTTTTTTGAAGAGCTGGAAGGATTAAAAAACAAGTACCTGAACCGCTTTAATTTCATCAATATCCTCAGCCGTGAAAAAACTGATGCTACCATAAACACCGGAAGAATTGACACCCAAAAATTAACCGAACTTAATAAACTGATCAATTATAAAACAATTGATGAGTTTTTTATTTGCGGACCCGAAGAAATGATCTTTTGTGTAAAATCTTTTTTAGAGCAAATAGAAATTGATAAAAAGAAAATTCATTTTGAACTGTTTACTACGCCGGGGCAAAAGCAATCGTCAGTGGTGAGTCGTCAGTCGTTAGTTGAAAGCAGCGGCTCGCAAAGTAAAATAACTGTAAAACTTGATGGGAGAAGTTTTGATTTTGAATTAGGTTTTGATAGTGAAAACATCCTGGATGCTGCTCTGAAACAGGGAGCCGACCTGCCCTTTGCCTGCAAGGGGGGTGTTTGCTGTACGTGCAAAGCAAAGTTACTTGAAGGTGAAGTGGAGATGGAAGTTAACTGGGGGCTGGAGCAGGAAGAAGTAGAACAGGGGTATATCCTTACCTGTCAATCTCACCCAAAAACAGAAAAAGTGGTAGTGGATTTTGATATAAAATAATTTAACCGCTGCATTTTAAATTAATAAGCCCCGCTGCAACTATGCAAACGGGGCTTTTGCCTGGTAGAAACCTTGTACCTATTTTTTCATGGTTTAGTAAACCCTTGAATTATTATCCAAAACAAACAGCATATAGAGAATCAATATGATCAGCATTTATTAAACATACCTTACTGCTTTATAATTTTTAAAACTTCATTGTTAGCCAGTTTTATAAAATAAGTGCCGTTAACATACTTACTCAAATTCACCGGTTGGCTGCTGGCATTAATTTTTATGCTTTCCATTAGCCTGCCGTTTATATCGTAAATACCTGCAATGGTACCAACCAATGCAATATCGCCAACCAGTATGGTAACCTGGCCGGGTGTTGGGTTGGGATAAACAATGGAATTAACTGTGTTCTTATCGCTATACCTGAGCTTTACAATATTGCTGTACTTAAAGCCGCCGTTTATATCCACCTGTTTAAGACGGTAAAACATATATTCACTGTTAAGCCGGTCAATATTGTAATCTGTGTATTGATAAGTTTTGGCCTGCGTACTGTTACCGGCGGCACTTACAAAACTTATCTTACTGAATGAAGTACCGTTTAAACTCCGCTCCACATCAAACTGTTTGCTGTTTTGTTCGCTTGCTGTTGCCCACTCCAGCAGGTTATCCTTTGCAACCGTTTTACCGCGGAAGTAGAGCCAGGTTACCGGTAATGGCGGCGGTATAGAGGTACATTTTATCTCTCCGGGCCTGAGTATTTCTTTATTACCCACCCTGTCGGTTGCCAGCACAAAGAAGCAATAACTGGAATCGGGAGGTAAAACCAATGTAGTATCAGTACGGCTTATCCTTGGAATAAGTACACTGTAATTTACCTGGTCGGTTGAAACATAAATGGTATAGTAATTAATGCCGCAGCCACCGGCATCATCAGCGCCTGTCCAGCTAAGTGTTATTGGGTTGGTAATAGCCGAAATGGTATTCATGTGGCTGGTTGGTGCAAATGCATCAATGGTGTTTGTGTAGATATTTGTTGGTATTGAATCATTGCTGTCAAAAATAATAACTGCCCTGGCGCCAATGGTATCCAGTGTAATGGCAGTTTGTTTTGGTTTTATACTGAAATTTACAAAGCCGTGTCCGTTCAACGGTTTGCTGCTGTCCTGCAATAATAAAAACCCTTTCAACGGATCGGCAGGAGGGAGCAGTGTCAGCGGATCAATTGACTGGAACTCCCAGAATGCCTTGTTACCGATCTGGTCATAGCCTGCTGTAACATCTACAAACAATCCTAAAGAGTCCCGTACATCCAGCCGTTGATAATAAGATGCCGTATTGGGAGGCACTGTAAAAGTTTGATTATTAAAACCAAAATTACTTAACTGAAAAGTTGATGCATCTTCTTTGGGTTCAATGGGCGAAGTGATCTTTACATATTTTGCCGGGGCCGATGCAGATTTTGCATTTTCATACAATATGGTATAAGGCAACCTGTCTTTTACACTTACCCAGTGTTTATTGGGTTGACCATTAGGACCCACGATCTCGTTGGGGTCAAGGGACTGCACGACCTCTACAGAGTCTCCCGTGGGGTTATACCGGTATCTGGTTTTTTTTCTTGTGCCATTATTATTGGAGTTTTGAGGACAGTCAGGTTTAGATTGCTCAATCACATTTTCCTGGCGAAATTTTAAAACTCTTTTAAAAATATCATATTGTGCTTTTGCTTCTGTTGTCCACTTACTTACATCAGTACCTTGTGTTTTATAAGCTGCATCAATAAATTGTTCTAACCTTTGAAATCTTTGTTCATTTCTTTGTGCTGCAACTGTACCCACTTTTTCACTTACATCGCTTAAATGAGCATATTGATATGATAACGAATGGCCTGTTAGTTCCTGATCCAATGCATCTATAGCTCCTAATACCCCAAGTGCTTTACTAAATGCCGGTACAGCTTTGAATGCGCCGGCATCATTGGCGATACCGGCTGTAGCGAATTCTATTTCTGCAATTTCTACCTGCGCATCTTTTGTGGACATAGTATTCCAATTGTTTCTCAGATTATCAATTTTTGCAATTAAGTTTGTAGTTTGAAGTATTAAGTTTGCAGCATTAAAACTCTTGCTTTTTGCCAGGTCTAAATTATCTTTTGAAAGCCCTTTTAAGGATTCATTGATGATGGCTAAATAATTACTGTAATGAGAAAGTTGATCAAATAAATATTTGTCAAATTCACTTCTTTCCCGGCCTGCGCAGGGATCTTTAGCTAATCCCACTACATCAATTCCATTTGCAGGATTATCGCCAACATATTGATACATTCCCGTCCCATCGCCATATCCAATTAAATCTCTTTGGTTAAATGTGCCTGTAGTTGTTGAATAATTTCTAAACAAAAAATGATTACTCTTTGTAGCACTATCATACTCCTGCCCCGTAAAACCAAATCGGTTTCCTGCGAGTGATGCTTGTATTACCGAGTTAGAGCTATTGTAAATGGTTTGTTGCCCATACACATCATATTGGTAACGCTCAGTTAAATTACCAGCGCTATTGGTAATGTTTTCAACCGAGTTTAATTCGTTTTGATGATAAAAATACTGGTTGCCATTTTTTTCATTCACAACCGGGGTAATAAAATTTTTAAAAATAGTGCGGTTGAGTAAATTATTAGTTATACCATCCCTTTCTTCAATTTGTGCCAGGCCACTATAAGTATATTTATAAGGCATGCCGTTAATTATTTTTTGCACCCTGCGGCCAATGGCATCGTATAAGTAAGTTATCACATTACCTCCCGATGCCGAATCTTTAAGTAACCGTCCTTCGCCATCATAGGTTTTATAAAAAATTCCATCAAAAGTTAAGTTGCCATTATTATCGTGTGTAAAGTTGATATTCTGGCTGGCGTTGTTGCTGTTGGTAAGCTGATTTAAATTATTAACAGCATAACTGGTGTTTATCCCGTTTAAGTTGGCGCTTATGCGGTTGCCAACGGCATCGTACTGGTAAGTATTTTGTAAGGCGCCTCTTTGGTAATTGGTTAAGCGATACCCATTATCATAAGTAAATTGTTCAGATGGCGCCGGGTTGCTTGCCCTGTTTATGGCAGTTTTATTCATTTCTCTATCGTAAGTAAAGCTGCTGTTTTGTAAGGCGCCGCCTGCTGTAGAAATATTACTCAGCCTGTTGGCAAAATCATATTGCAGGCTGGTACTAATCCCATTGGCAAATGTTTTCCCAATTACCTGGTCGGCATTATTGTATTGATAACTAACCTGCGTTATGTTGTTTTTTACAATAGAGGTTAAACGATTTCTGGTATCATAGTTTTTTGTGATGATTGTACTGTCCGGATAAACCGTAGTTTGTGTACGCCCGGCAATATTATAATTATAAGATGTGGTGCGGCCATCATAAATTTCAGAAGCAATACGGTTTAATGCGTCGTAAGTTATATTTACAGTTCCGTTGCTGTTGGTTGCGGTAATTATTCTGCTTAATGCATCATAAGCAAAATTATAAACAATGCCACCGGGTAAAGTTTTTGAAACTACACGGTTTAATGAATCATAAACAAAATTTATATTAGTACCGTCGGTCAATTTTTTTGTGATGATGTTTCCCCTGCTATCGTAAGTGAATTGTATAAATTTTCCACCGGGGTAGGTTATAGTTTGCATCCTGTTTAAAATATCGTATACATAATTAGTAGTGTTATTATTCTGGTCTTTCATACTAATAACATTGCCTTGTGCATCGTAACCAAGTGTAATTATAAAGCCATTATTATCGGTATACGTTTTAACCCGGTTTAAGCCATCATAAGTATAGGTTTTTGCAAATCCGTTCCTATCAGTTACTGTATTTACATTACTATTGTTATCATAAGTTAATGAATAGGTGTTTCCCAATGGGTCGGTAATGTGTTTTATTCTATCTAAACTATCATAAGTAGCAGTAACAGTAGCACCTGTACCATTGGTATAACTGGTTACATTATTATTTTTATCGTAGGATAAATTGGCAATAGTGCCAGTGTTATCATTGATAGCAGTAACCCTGTTGATGGCATCATAAGTATAAGAAAGCTGCTGACCATTTGGTAAACCAAGCGATAAAATATTTCCATTGGGATCGTAAGAAATGCTGCTGGTATTACCCAATGCATCCGTAAAACTGCTTAAGCGGTTTTTTGTATCATAAGTAAAATTAGTAGCATTGCTCAATGCGTTTTTTACGGCAGTTGGGTTATCCATTGCATCATAACTGGTAGTAGTTTTATTATTAACAGCATCGGTGAATTGTACCGCCCTGTTAGAAGCATCGTAATTAAAATTATTGGTTACATTATTTTGATCTTTAACAGAAGTTATATTTCCCCCGGCATCATAGGTAAAATGAACACCATTGTTTAACGGGTCGGTAATTGTTTTAAGCCTGTTTAAAATGTCAAATTGTAAATTACTTGTATTTCCCCGGGCATCGGTTAAAGAAAGCAAATTTCCCCTGGCGTCAAAACCAAGAGTGGCATTATAACCATCGGGGCCAGTAACATTTATCGGGTTTCCGTAAGCATCATAATTATAAGTAAAGGTATTCCCCCTGGGATCTGTACTGCTTATAATATCGCCATAGGTATTGTAAACGGCGGAGTAAACTAAGTTACCCGGATCCACAAGTTGTATAAGATTACCTTTATTATCATAGCTTAAACTTGTTACATTACCCTTAGCATCGGTAAAGCTGCTGATATTATTATAATTGTTTGTGTAGGTAAAGCTGATGATTTGATTTAATGCATCGGTCTGGGTTAGTAAATTGCCTTTATTGTCATAAGTATATGAGGTTATATTTCCGTTTGCATCCGTTTGCCTGATCTTATTTCCCATATTATCATACTGAAAAGTCATGTTGTAACCACAACAATTGCTTTTCAAAGAATTAAGCCACACCAGATTATTGTATTGTGTATAGCTATAAGTTGTAACCTGATTATTACCCGATGCTAAATAATCCGTTGCAATGGTAATATTTGTAGTGGTATCATACGAAAAACTCTGCCGCTTATTGCAGCCAATAAGTTCACTGACGGAAAAATCTCCGTAATAAATGATGTCAACAGTATTATTATTCTTATCACTGAGGCTCTTCATGGGGCCATTTACCAGGTAAGCATATTTATTAGTTCCGCCCAGGGGATCAGTTGTTTTTATCAGGTTACCTGCAGCATCATAGGTATATATCCATGTTCGTGATGGAGATGTGATGGCATCGGTAATGGAAGTCAGCCTGCCTGATCCATCATAAGCAAATGAAATAGCCTGGCCTTCATTATTAATGATGCTGGTCAACAAACTACCTGTATAATTGAAGTTGATGTAATTACCATTAGGCGCTGTCATTTTGGTAATTTTCTTAATGACGCTGTTATCAAAGTAGAATTTTGAGCCATCCAGCTTCGTGAGTAAAAATTTACCCGGTTGGTATTGTGCAAGCGAATCAAAAAAACCGGTAGGCGGCTGATAATTTCCATTTGCCAGTGGTGTATACATATCTTCCCTTCCGTCGCCCCAGATTATAGTGTTATGATTTGCCGAATCAATTTGATATTTAATAAAATAGCTAAACCCCCAGCCATTCCCAAACCCGTATGTTGTATCAAAATTGTAGGTGTTGTAATAAAAACTAACATTAAAGTCAAAGTCTCTCGCAGGCACATAAATATCATTACGGGGAATAAATAAATTACCGCTGAACGTGTTTACCTCTGTACCCAATGGGCCCATTTTATTGGGCGTATTGATATTCTGGGCATTGATACCATTAATACAGCAAAAAACAACAGTTACTGTAATAAATAAGCCGTTCATTTTTTTTATAAGAGAACACATAATCCTTATTTTATAATTAGTTTAAATCCTATAATCTATTTCAACACAAAATGGGCATAATGATGTGCAGGGAATGTTACCGGTGCCCTGCTGTAAATGGTAACTGTGCCCGAACCTCCGGCACGTATAATTCCCGGCGGCCCATCCTGCTCTGTAAGCTCCAGGTAGAGGGAGTTGCCGGCTGTTGCCAAACCCTGTGGCGACAATGCTACAGGCAATCCATCCAGGCTGTACAATATCCTTACCTGTGCCGGCGCATCCGTATTGGTAGGGTTATTATAATTCAACTGAATTACAAAAACCCACCCGCCTAATATCTTATCGGGTATTACCATTTCGGTTACTATCTGTGAGTTTAAACCTCCTGCGGCGCCGGGGTCGCAACCCGGTGCATTGCCATTGCCTGGGCCTGTATTGGTACCCCCGCCATTATTGATGCCGCCGTTATTAGCCGGTACAACTGAAAAACCATTTACCAGAACCGCTGTGCTGGTATCGGGTTTGATAAGGCTTACATTATAAATACCCAATGGCTTACCCTGCAGATTGAAAGTGGCATACACAGTTGTGCTGTTGGTAAAATACACCGATGATGCAGTTATAACGGTTCCGGTTTTGTTCAGCCTGGCCATCATGTTATTAGTGAACAACGAGCCGCTTATTTTAACGGTTACATTACCAATATTGCCACCGGAGTTGGTATGCACATTCAGTATTGCAAAAGGAAGTTTTACTGCTTTCAGCGTTATGTTCTGTACAACTGGATTTGCTGATACACAGCGGATAGTAATATAATAAACACCGGCTGTTACCGAGGCAATCACAATATCCTGGTTGCCATAGTTTGGTGTTGGGTATGTGTAATCAAAATGAGCAGCAGAAGGTATATAGCCTTTACCAATAAACATCTGGTTTGTCCTGGAAAGTGAATCACCCGATTTGAGTGATACCAGTATAGTTGCGCCATTTAATGAATCCGGAATTATTAATTTGTAAAAACGGCTGATGTTAAACAGCGTATTGGGTGTAAGTATATTCAGCCGCAATTCTTTTACACTTACATAAACAGGCGTAGCCGAAATGCCTGAATTGTTCGTTTTATCAGATTCATAAATATTGTTAAGCAGGTCTGTTTTAACGATCACATTATAATTGCCTTCTGTTACATTGTTCACCATTGGCATCAGGGTTATGGTATCTCTTGCCAGCGGGCCCATGTTTATGACCTTGTTTTTTATTCCCAATAATATTGCAGTTGAATCCAGTACATTGCCTGTTGATAAATAGATACCATCTGATGAAACACCTACAGCCGCATTTGCTGAATTATTTTTTATTATCCACTTTGCCGTATCCATGGTATAGCCCAGGAAAACTGTATCGGGTTTCATGATATTTTCTACAATCAGATCGGCAGGCGCCGGCCTGTAAACCGTTATATATTTAAAGGCCAGGTTATTGTTATGGTTGCTTTCAAACACATTACCCGTTGCATTTACCCGGCTTATTAAAACATAGTTACCCGGTGTTACATTAAGTGCAATAGTTGCAGTAGCCGTATCATTATAAAATTGCCCCGGCTGTAAAGTACCCACATGATTTTTTGCAGATAAGAGTATATCCCCTGCATTGCCCGGAATAAAATCAGAAGAAAGCCATACATCATCGCTCCAGTTAGCAGGGTAAGTTATCCCGGCGCCATTGTTGGTAACACGGTGTATTATTGTTACCGGCTGGCCGGTAGCCACTATTGCCGGGGCAGATAAAATGCTGTCGGTAAGATCGGGAAGCAAAGGCTGCAACAGGTGAATTTTTTTAGCTGCACCAAGGCCATTGCGTATGAGATTGGTATTGTTGTTTAATACTTTTTCGCCGGGAATATTGTTAGTATAGTTTGTATTTGCAAATACATAATAATTGCCTGTTGGCAGGTTAGGGGGTACAATATTTTTAATTTCGGTATAGGACTGGTTAGTATTAAAAAGTGTATTCTCACCAAAACCGGATGCAAACACTGCATTGTTATTAAAGGTTGAATCCGGTGAAAAATAAAAAGCGTCATACCAATAATTATAATAATAATACGAATTATTCCCGGGGTTATAGCCAGTATTTTTCACAGTCCAGTTTGCCAGGTACGGCCTGGCAACGGTTGCAGTGTCTGGTCCGGTTACCTGCGTTACAATATGATCAACCAATGGATTCTTTGTATTCCTGCTGCCGGACCCTGTTACATTATTATTTCCATTGCTGCCTTCATACACCACATTATCTGCATTGGTTTTTACATAATAATAAGCTGTTGTATTTACAGTTTGCGGGAAACAATTGTTTATATTGAAGGTGTACGGTAAACTTAAATAAAACGAATCACTGTAACTGCCTCCACCCGATATTACTTCATTGTGTGTCCTGAATCCTAAAAAATAACTGGTAGCAGCGGTAAATGTTGCACTACAGCTTATAAAAATACTATCCCTCCAGGTGCCTGCCGTTGTGCCTGCACCCGAATTGGAAACCGTGTATTTGAAATAAGCCGGGTAAACACTGAAAATGGTATCGGCCACCTGCACAGATGTTACAACGAGATCGTTTGGTACAGCAGTACTTACCAGGGTGGCGGCGCCAATACTGATATTGTTGTTTGGATTGGTTTCCCTGAACGAACTGTCGAAATTGGTATGCACATAAAAATAGCGCGTGCCCGAAGTTGATACCGGGAAGGTGTAACTTAAGGAATGCGGTACAGCATTACCCACCGGCAGGTCTTCGGTAAATGTTTGTGTACTGATCAGTGTTGCACTGCCGTCAAATATGGCCGATGAGCTTACATAAACCCTGTCTCTTCTTAATGAACTAAATACGGCGCCGGGGCCATTGTTTAAAACACTGTAATTGATGGCAAATGCCTGTCCGCCGGTTGTATTGGCAGGTACCGAAATGGCTGATACCACAGCATCTGGCCTTTGTACAGTTATTGATAAAGCGCTTCTCCTGGTTTGGGGCAGGCCGGGATATTCATAAACCGTATTGGTTGAATTGGTTAGCACATATACATAATAATTTCCTGGCGCCAGGTTGGAAGGGATTATAAAATTACCTGCCTTTGGATGATTGGATCCGGGCTTTATTACATTATCTGTATTGGCATTATAGACGCTGCCATTTGTGCCAACTGGCTGGCAACCCCCTGCAGCAGGATTGCTGTAATTATCGGAAACATTCAGCCCCGAATTTAAAACTCCCTGGGTAGTTTGATTTACCAGAATCGCAGTGTTTACATTCAAACCGGTACTGTCGGTACTTAAATACACCTTATCTATCCAATAGCTTGATCCAAAACTTACACTGTCACGAAGTTCAATACCTACAATCGGAGGCGGAGGCACACAATTGATTATATTACAGGTTTGATAAATCAAACAATTGTTGAATGGCACAAAATAATGTCCCTTATTTCTTTCAATATTATCATTAAACCCCGTATTACTGATATTCCAGTTTACACCAATGGGTTGTGTGGTACTGGCTGTTGATACCGGTACACTTAATGAGCTTACAGTTAAGTGCGGTGTTGGAGTAAGGAATACCTGCATCTGGTTTCTGTTGGTATTGTTGTTGTTTAACGCTCCTTCGTAAAGGGTATTGGTTGCATTGGTAAATACATAAATAAAGAATGTACCGAAAATATAATTAGGTACAACTATCTGCACATTCCGGGTATAGGAACTGTCGGCCAGTAACTGGTTGTTATTAAATATAACGGCATCCTGTGCAAAGGCATAATAGGTATTATTAAATTTGGGCACTTTAAGGGGTATGGCAGTATTGATATTAAATATAGGGCTCTGCGAAATATAGACCTTATCTGTCCACGAAGCGCCTGCTGGTGTAAGCACTCCATAGTTTTTCACTTTATAAGTTACATTGATGGTACTGCCCGAGAAGGTTGTATTTGGTGTGAAGACCGTATCTACCCTTAAATCAGGTGTAGGGGAAAGCGTTACTGCTATTGCCTGTGGCGCCCTTGCCGTATCATTTGCATAAGTTCCCTGCTGTGGCGCATTGGAGCCTGCAGGGTAATTGGCAATTACATACACATACATTGGCTGACTGTAATTGAGCGGCAATGTAAAGTTGACCGAATTTGTATATTGCTGGCCATTATCCAAAGCGCTGATATTTTGCCTGGTAGCTACAAGCAATGGCCTTACCGGAAAATCAAGCAAATTCCAGGCTGCCGGGTTTGTGTTTGGTGGAATATTGAAATTAGGTATGGTATCAAAAGACAGGAATACCGCATCCGTCCAGCTTTGGTTGGTCGTGGTATTTCCCGGTCCGTTGTTTCTTACTGTCCAGTTAAAAGAAATGGTCTGGCCCGAAAATGCAGTTGTGGGCGCCTGCACATTCAGTACCTGCAGGTCGGGCAAGGGAATTAAGGTAAACTGCTGAATGGGGCCTGTATTAATTTGTGTGCAGGAACCATTGTGCGATACGATCATCCATTTATAAGCCTGGTTAGATAATAAACCGCTGCTTACCGGTATCGTGTAATTTACAGCAGTTAAATTTGCCGCATAAGGAGTGGCGGGTTGGGTAAGATTGGCACGCCAGAGATACAGATCAAACGTATAAAAATTATTGGGCTGTGCGGGCACCCACGACAGTGTTAAAGGCAACTGCTGGTTAATGGCGTTATTGGGTGGCAGCATGCTTTGCACCGAATCGGGTTGTATGCTGTTGATAACCGTAACTGCAAGTGTATCATTATTACTGGCTGCCCCGCAATTACCACTTGCGCTCACCAGCAGGTAATAAGTGCCCGGCGTTACCCAGGTTACATTTGTTGTGTTGGTGGTTGATGGCAAAGTGGCACCGCCAGCTATTCTCCAGAAATAGGTGGCACCTGGTATATTGTTTACGGTATAGGTGGCTGTACCGGGGCATAAATAAGTAAATCCGGTGATATGGTTTAAGCTGGCAACGCGGGTACAAAAACTCCGGTCAACATTTGCAGCAGGTAAATAATTGGTATCGCCAGCCTGGGATGCCCTTACTGTTACAGTTCCCAAACCGGTAAGGGTTACAATATTTCCTGCAACAGTTGCAGGGCCAGAAACAATACTGTAACTGACAGGCAGAGCCGAACTGGATGATGCAGTTAAAGTAACCGTAACATTACTGATATCCTGGTTGGGTATTGCGGGGGATGTTATTGTTTGTGTGGCTTTGTTAACCGTAAAACTTCTATTAACCGGCACTGCCGTATCATACACATTATCTCCAACCTGGTTTGCCCTAATAGTAACCAAACCGGTTCCGGTAATGGTTAATACATTTGTTTGCTGGTTAATGATTGCCGGGCCACTGATTATGGAAAGCGAAACCGGCAAGCCTGATGATGCAGATGCTGTTGGCACAAACGGCGCATCGCCATAAGTTTTGTTTGGTATGGCCGGGAAATTAATGGTTTGCGGAATGGAGTTGGCGGCAAAGGAAATGGTATTTGATGCAGGGCCTTCGCCACAATAATTTGCATATTTAACTGTATAGTTGCCTGCTAATGCTGCATAATAAGATGAATTGGTTACCCCCGCAATTAGTATTGCATTCCTGTACCATTGGTAACCTGTATTAGCAGGCGCCTGCGATGCATACAACCATCTCCCCGTATTATTGATTGTTGGCGTTAAAGTTGGTGCAGGCGGTTTTACTTCAACTGTAATAATTTTCTGCGGGCCAAGGCCGCATTGATTGGAACTTTTACAGGTAAGGTTGTAATTACCTGTTGAGGTCCAGCTTACCAATGCCGTATCCCCGTTAGTTGTAAAACTTCCGCCACCCGATAATATCCAGGTATAGTTAACGCCTGCTTCATGGAGGCTTGG
Source organism: Chitinophagaceae bacterium (assembly GCA_031410355.1). Classification (GTDB taxonomy): domain Bacteria; phylum Bacteroidota; class Bacteroidia; order Chitinophagales; family Chitinophagaceae; genus Ferruginibacter. Next base: position 17,297 of record JANNYY010000551.1, read on the forward strand.
ATAATATTTTTGAACACCTGCTCCCAAACATGCAGGGTTGGGTCCAATAATATTAAATACCTGTTGTGGCGTTTGCTTAAAAATAACTGTCCTTGTATTAACGCTCGTATCACGCGGCAGGCTGCCTACAATCCTTATTTTGTATTGTTTGTTCCAGAAAGCAAAATTGGGCACAAAGCATAATATTGAATCGGAATTAATGGTTGCTTTTTGACCGAGAATGGGCGGGTTTGATGAAAAATTTCCAAGTGTATCTGATAACTGTACGGTAAACACATTGTTGGCGATCATGGCCGTGTCTAATGTAAATCGCACGTAATAATTATTATACTGGCAATGAATGGTATCAATAGTACTCATGGTAATAATGGGCTTACGTACCGGCTTAAATGAAAAGGTTAATGGCCCGCCTGCTGTTGAATCGCCTGATAAAAGAAAACCTCCGAAAGCCTGGCCCGTAAAGCCGCCGCTGTGCAGGTTTTTCCATAAGCTGCCGTTCCAGCCTGCCACCTGCATGTCTGCATATAAAGGTGTGTACCCACTTCTGGCGCTGTCATAAGTCAGGGTTACTTTCACTTTAGATGTTCCATTATTCCTTGTCAACTTCCAGTATTCCCTTCCCTGCACGCCACCAAAGCCGGGTTCGTACAAAGCAGTATCATACCCATCATTCCCTGCATTATGACGAAAATATTCTGCAGTAAATGCATCTGTAACCTGTGCAGGTGCTGTCATTGCAATGGTAGTTCCCTGGTAAATGGTATTGTTTTCAACTTTACCTACCGGGAAAGTAAATGCCTGGTTGCCAATTTTTTTCATTGGGCCATTTACATATCCAGTATTAAACGGTGGGGTTGGCTGATTGACAATGGCGCCATTCTTTAATATCAGCAATTTTGTAGCTGCAGTGTTAATACCATAACTGAAGGGATCAAATACCAGGCTGTTATTTATTTCTACATTTTGATCCAATGTTGTTCCGGCAACCTGCTCCATAAATAAATTATTGATGTTTATGGGATTGCTGCCCAGTTGTGTAATATGTGAGTTAAAACTTCCATTTGGAAACGTAAGGTTGTTAATATCAACATGCCCATCGCTTGCATTTATAATAAAGTTTCCGTGTATTTTAAGTGGCCTTCCACCACCAAGCCCAACAGAAATATCAGCAGTGGAATTATTGATAACAGTAAGGTTTCCGCCAACATAATCATAACCCGGCGATGCATTACTCAGGTAATTGCTTCCCCAGTTACTGTTATTAATAAAAGTAAGGTTTCCGCTGAAACTGTTGAGGAAAGTGCTGGA
>JANNYY010000552.1:0-11428 GCA_031410355.1 Chitinophagaceae bacterium
GACCTTGGCGGCTTAGACGGTTTATTATACATCACCGATATTTCATGGGGACGTATCAACCATCCTACAGAAGTATTGAAGATGGACCAGAAACTGAACGTTGTGGTATTGGATTTTGATGATGATAAAAAACGTATCAGCCTTGGTTTAAAACAATTAACTCCTCACCCCTGGGATACCCTTACAGAAAGCCTGAAAGAAGGTGAAATTGTAAAAGGTAAAGTTGTTAATATTGAAGACTACGGTGCGTTCCTCGAGATCATGCCGGGTGTTGAAGGTTTGGTTCACGTAAGTGAAATTACCTGGGCAAACACGCCGATCAACGCCAAAGAATTCTTCAAATTAAATGATGAATACGAAGCTAAAGTTGTTACGCTTGATAAAGAAACACGTAAGATGAGTCTTTCTATCAAGCAGATGACCGAAGATCCATGGAGCACTATCGAAACTACTTTCCCCGAAGGAAGCAAACACATGGGCACTGTTAAAAACATCACGCCGTATGGTGTGTTTGTTGAATTAACTACCGGCATTGGCGGTATGATCCACATAAGTGACCTGAGCTGGTTAAAGCGTTTCAACAATCCAAATGAATATACCAAAGTTGGTAATGAGATTGAAGTTATCATCATGAATATTGATAAGGACGGCCGCAAGCTTCAGTTAGGACATAAGCAGATTGAAGAAGATCCATGGAACTCATTGGAATCTACATTCCCTGTAGGCAGTGAGCACGAAGGAACAGTTGTAAAGAAAGATGATAAAGGTGCCATTGTGCAATTACCTTACGGACTGGAAGGATTTGCTCCTGCCCGCCACTTAGCTAAGGAAGATGGTAAAACAGTTGGTGTTGATGAGATCGCTAAATTCCAGGTTATTGAATTTGACCGTAATGACAAGCGTATTGTTTTAAGCCACTCACGTCTTTGGGAGCAGGTGATTGAAGAAGAAAAACAAGCGGTGATGAAGGAAAAGAAAGCCGAGTTTGAAGTAACCAAAAAAGCTGTAAAAAACTTACAGAGCAAGGTTGAAAAATCTACACTTGGTGACTTAGGTGTTTTAGCTGATCTTAAAGCAAAGATGGACAGCGCGGAAAGTGCTAATGCAGCAGAAGCTGCGCTTGCACCAGAAGCACCGGTTGCAAAAGTTGCACCAGTTGCAAAAGTTGTAGCAGCATCACCAGTTGCAGAAGAAGCACCGGTTGCAGAAGTTGTAGCAGCATCACCAGTTACAGAAGAAGCACCGGTTGCAGAAGCTGAGGCAGATGCACCAGTTGCAAAAGATGCAACAGATGAGGCTTCTACAGAAGAGCCAAAAGAAGCGTAAGAATTCCCCTTGCTGGCGAGTTCTAAAAAATATAAAATCCCGTTCAGTTTAATCTGGATGGGATTTTTTTTACCAGCAATATCCTTTCATTGCAGCATTCATTTTTGAGTATGCAGCATTTAAAACCCTCCTCATTTATCTTATCTTTGTTCACTAACGATTTAACTATGCAAAGAATCGCAGAGTCAGAACTCATCATCAACAGCCGTGGCGCCATTTACCATTTGGATGTGAGGCCCGAAGAACTTGCCAATACAATTATTGTAGTAGGCGACCCGGAACGTGTTAAAAAAGTAAGTACTCATTTTGATAAGATAGAACATCAATTACAACATCGGGAGTTTATAACACATACCGGGTATATCGGCAATAAACATATCTCTGTAATATCAACCGGCATTGGCCCCGATAATATTGACATTGTTTTTAACGAACTGGATGCGCTTGCTAATATTGATTTTGAAACAAGGTTGATAAAAGAGGATCTTACCAAATTAAATATCATACGCTTTGGAACATCAGGTTCTTTGCAGGCCGATATTCCGGTAGATAGTTTTGTTGCATCAACACATGGTTTGGGTTTGGATAATCTCCTCAATTTTTATAGTTACGAAAAAACAGGAGCTGATAAAGAAATGGCAGATGCATTTATCGCACAAACAAATTTAGATACAGCTATCACCAATCCTTATGCCTTCAGCGGCAGCCAAATGCTGTTGCAAAAATTTGGCAACGAATTTAATAAAGGCATTACGGTAACCTGTCCCGGTTTTTTTGGCCCGCAGGGAAGAGTTTTGCGTTTGGGATTAAGCAGTCCGGGGCTTGTTGATAAGCTCACGCATTTCAATTTTAATAATCACCGAATCACTAACTTTGAAATGGAAACATCGGCCATTTATGGGCTGGGAAAACTGATGGGGCATGAGTGCCTGAGCATTAATGCGATCATTGCAAACAGGGTTGTAAAAGAATTTTCGAAAGACAGTAATGCTGCTGTAGAAAAATTAATAAAAAAATCGCTGGAAGCATTAACGGCTTCTTAGTTTTTTGCGGTGAGTCACCGCAAAAAACTGATACTAAATAAACAAAAAATGATCGCCACTAAAACAATACTTGACTTTTCTTCTTCACCACATGTTGACCAGGTTGGTATTGAAGAAAGAGCATCCCGGTTTACCAAGCGCAGCATTAAAAATGAGACCAAAATAAATGGTTTACTGCTTGCGCTAAATATGATAGACCTTACCACGCTGGAAGGAAAAGATACAGACGGAAAAGTGAAACAGCTTTGTTATAAAGCAATTCATTTGCATGATGCATACCCGGGTTTGCCAACCGTTGCAGCTATTTGTGTTTACCCCAGTATGGTAAAAGTGGCTAAAAAAGCATTGGGCGATTCAGGCGTAAAAGTTGCATCTGTAGCAACCGGCTTCCCCAGCGGCCAGGCTCCACTGGAAGTAAAATTAAGAGATACAAAATTTGCAGTGCAGCAGGGAGCTGATGAAGTGGATATGGTAATATCAAGAGGAAAATTTTTAGAGGGCGAGTACAATTTTGTGTTTGATGAAATAGCCGCCATTAAAGAAGCCTGCGGCGATGCAAGACTAAAAGTGATATTGGAAACAGGTGAACTTGGAACTTATGATAAAGTGCGAAAAGCCAGTGATATTGCCATGTATGCCGGGGCAGATTTTATTAAAACTTCCACGGGGAAAATCGCACCTGCGGCTACCATACCGGTAACCCTGGTAATGCTTGAAGCCATCCGTGATTTTTATTACAAGACCGGAAAAAAAATTGCGATGAAACCCGCCGGTGGCATTTCAAAAGCAAAGCTGGCATTGCATTATTTGGTTATGGTAAACGAAACTTTGGGCGAAGGCTGGATGAATAATGAATGGTTCAGGTTTGGTGCAAGCAGCCTGGCCAATGATATATTAATGCAGTTGATGAAACAGAAGACGGGAGTTTATCAGAGTGCGAATTATTTTTCAATAGATTAATCTCACGCAAAGATGCAAAGGAGCAAAGGCACTAATCTTTGCGACTTTAAAACTTAGCGACTTTGCGTGGAAAAAATAAAAAAGCGATGGCAACAAAAAAAAGCAATACAATAAAATTAAAGTTTGATTCTGCAAGAAATTTAGCACCTGCACCTGAAAGTAAAAGTGCTGCAAAAATAAATCCCCAGTACGACCTGTTCATCAACGGCAAATTTGAAAAACCGCTGAGCAAAAAACATTTTGCCACCATTAACCCCGCGACTGAAGAAAAATTATCCATGATTGCAGAAGCAAATACGGCCGATGTGAACAAAGCAGTGAAAGCTGCAAGGAATGCTTATGAAAACACCTGGAAAAAAATGCCGCCTGCCGAAAGGGCAAAATATATTTACCGTATTGCCCGTATGATACAGGAACGTGCAAGAGAATTTGCCATTATTGAAACATTGGATGGCGGCAAACCCATTCGTGAAAGCCGTGACTTTGACGTGCCAACTGCAGCCAATCATTTCTTTTATTATGCAGGCTGGGCCGATAAACTGGAGTATGCTTTTCCAAACCGTAGTACCACCCCTCTCGGCGTTGCCGGACAAATTATCCCCTGGAATTTTCCTTTACTGATGGCTGCCTGGAAAATTGCACCGGCATTAGCTTGTGGCAATACCGTTGTTTTAAAGCCTGCTGAAAACACTTCTCTCACTGCATTAAAGCTTGCAGAAATTATACAGGAAGCTGATCTTCCGCCCGGTGTTGTAAATATTATTACCGGTGCAGGAGCAACAGGCGCTGCCATTGTTAATCATGCCGACGTAAATAAAATTGCTTTTACCGGCAGCACCGAAGTTGGAAAAATTATTCAGCGGGCAATTGCAGGCACTGATAAAAAGGCAACGCTTGAACTTGGTGGCAAAGCAGCCAATATTATTTTTGATGATGCACCCATTGACCAGGCTGTTGAAGGCGTTGTGAACGGTATCTTTTTTAACCAGGGCCATGTGTGTTGTGCAGGCTCACGCCTGTATGTGCAGGAGTCTGTTTTTAAAGAAGTGGTTCGCAAATTAAAAGACAGGCTGGAAACATTGATCATTGGCGACCCGATGGATAAGAATACCGATGTGGGTGCCATTAATTCAAAAGCACAATTAGACATCATTAATAAATACATTAAGATCGGTCAGCAGGAAGGCGCAGAAATGTACCAGAGCTCCTGTTCAATTCCCAACAAAGGATTTTACTGCAGGCCCACCATTTTCACCAATGTGGCTCAATCAAACCGCATTGCACAGGAAGAAATTTTTGGGCCGGTGTTGGCGATACAGAGTTTTAGAACAGATGATGAAGTAATTGAGAAAGCAAATAATACTCCTTACGGCCTGTCTGCAGGAGTATGGACTGACAAGGGTTCCAAGATATTTAACCTTACAACAAAATTGAGAGCCGGTGTTATTTGGGCAAATACATTTAATAAGTTTGATCCCACCTCTCCGTTTGGTGGATATAAAGAAAGTGGATATGGACGAGAAGGTGGATTGCATGGATTATCGGCTTACATTAATTTGACAAGATAATAATCGCCGGGAAGGCGGTAAGGCGAAAAATATTAAACGTCTTCCCGCCTTACCGGCAAAAAATAATAGTTATGGAGAAATCATTAGTAAAAAAATCATCTCTTGCTGTCAACGAAAATGGTCTTGAAAAAACAAATTCGTCAAAACGATTAGAAGTTTTAAAGACTTACAAAATATACATCGGGGGACAATTTCCGAGGACGGAATCAGGTAGATATTACATTGCAACAAACGGCAAAAATGAAAACCTCGCCAATGTATGCCTCAGTTCAAGAAAAGATTTTAGAGACGCTGTTGTTGCAGCCCGTAATGCTTTTGGCGGGTGGAGCGAAAGGGCTGCTTTTAACCGTGGACAAATTTTATATCGTATTGCCGAAATGCTGGAAGGCAGAAAAGCTCAGTTCATTGATGAGTTGATAAAACAAGATTCAACTAAAGCACAGGCCGAAAAAGAAGTGAACATTTGCATTGAGCGTTTAATTTATTACAGCGGCTGGTGCGATAAATTCCAGCAGGTCTTCAGTTCTGTAAATCCTGTTGCTTCATCGCATTTTAATTTTTCGGTGCCAGAACCTACAGGAGTCGTTGCAGCCATTGCTCCCCAAAATGATTCTTTATTGGGATTGGTTTCTGTAATTGCATCAATCATTGCCGGAGGAAATACCTGCATTGTTTTAGCATCTGCTGCAAAACCTCTTTGTGCCGTAACATTTGCTGAAGTGCTTAACAGTTCTGATCTGCCGGGTGGTGTGGTAAATATCCTTACCGGAAAAATGGCAGAGCTTGTCCCCTACTTTGCCGACCACATGGATGTAAATGCAACGGTTTTTTGTGAGAGTGATTTGGCCACACAAAAATTGATCAAAGAGAAATCGGCGTTGAATGTAAAAAGGGTTGTATTGTATGATAAAGTGAAATGGACAGATAGTGAAGGCCAATCTCCTTATTTTATTATGGATTTACAGGAAATAAAAACCACCTGGCACCCGATTGAGAATATTGGTGGGGCGAAGGCGGGTTATTAATTTTTCTATCGTGAAAAGAAAAATTCTCAAATTTTTTATAGCAATCATACTTTTTGCCGCCGGGCTCTTTTTTTTCTATTTCAATAATACCAGGCTTGTTGATGTAAAGACCAGGGTATTCTATTCTACCCTTAAAGATTCTCTTAAACAAAAAGGATTTTCTGCAAACCTTTTAGTGATTAGCACAAAAAGAGTAAAATGGCATAATGATATTCAGGTAAAATTTTCAGGTGCTGCCAAAGACAGCAGGCACCTTGTTGGCGATGCTATTGACTTCATCGTTTTTGATGTAAACGATGACGGTAAATCAGACAGTAAAGATGTAGATATTGTATTTGATATTTTAGACAAAGAAATTATTAAGGATAAAGGTGGGATTGGTACTTATAAAAACGAAAAGGGATTTATTAACAAGCAAATGATACATATTGATTGCAGGGGTTATAAAGCAAGGTGGGCAAGATGAACTAACCCACCCACCAAACCTGGAACAAAAACACCCCAATCCCTGCAGCAAAACCCGTCAACGCCAGCCAGCCAATCTTTTTTAAATACCACATAAAATCAATTTGCTCAATACCCATTACAGCTACGCCGGCTGCTGTACCTATAATAACTGCACTGCCACCGGTACCAGTTGTTAAGGCCAAAAATTCCCAGAATGGATGATCGGTTGGATAAGTAGTTAGATCGAACATGCCCTGCGAAGCTGCCACCAATGGCACATTATCAACAATGGCAGAAACCAATCCCAATGCAGTGCCAATTAAATAATCATTTTTAAATGTACTGCTCAGGAATGTTGCAAGGTCTTTCAGTAAACCAAAAGATTGCAGTGCTGATACGGCCAGCAATATGCCCAGGAAAAATAAAATACTCGGTGTATCTATTTTTTGCAATGCCCGGGCAACAGTAAACCGTTCTGCAATTTCCGAATCTTTTCTTTTATGAATAATGGTGGTAATCACCCACATCAATCCCAGCGCAAGCAACATACCCATGAACGGCGGTAAATGAGTAACCGTTTTAAACACGGGAACAAAAATTAAAAAACCAATGCCTGAAAATAAAATGATCTTTCCCTCCCATTTTTCCTGGGCACTGCAATCCGTTTGCTGCATGGCAACAATTTGTTTTCCTTTAAACCGGTAAGCAACCATCAATGCAGGAATGATACAGGCAACCAGGCTGGGTAATATCAACTGCTTCATAATGTTCAGTGCAGTTATTTGTCCCCCTATCCAAAGCATGGTGGTAGTAACATCTCCTAACGGACTCCAGGCACCACCTGCATTGGCAGCAATAACAATCATCCCCACAAACCAAAGCCTGTCTTCTTTTTCGCTTAATAATTTTGAGCAAAGCGAGGTCATTACAATGGCTGTGGTTAAATTATCAAGCAATGCTGAAAGGAAAAAAGTAATGGTAACTATTATCAGCAAGAGTTTTGACTTGCTGGTAGTTTTTATTTTCTCTGTAATGATGTCGAAGCCATTGTGAGAATCTATCAGTTCTACAATCGTCATCGCACCCAATAAAAAGAAAAGTATGGAAGCGATTTGGCCGAGATGATGCAACAGCTCATCTCCCACTGTTTCGGAAGATTCACTTTGCAGCATATAAATTGTCCAGCAAAGAACACCGGTAATTAATGCCGAAGCTGCTTTGTTTAGTTTTAGCGGATGCTCAAAAGCGATGGCAACATAGCCCAAAACAAAAACTATTATTAGCAGTGAGGAAATCATAGATGCAAAATAAGTTTTCTACAATTTATAATCGCAGAAAAATTCGAGCACAATTCTCAAATGCCTTATTACTTATATGAAGTTTTAAAACAGATCGGAGTGAGTACCTGTTCTGATCAAAATTAGTGTGTTGCTGTTAATATTTATCTGCCATATTAATAACCAATCGGGTTGTATATGGCATTCCCAACAATCTTTATAATTACCGTTAAGTTTATGGGGTTTGTTTTTTGCAGGTAATGGTGTTCCGTCTGCAAGTAGGATTATTATATTTTGTATCAGTGGTTCTTTATACCCTCGTTTAAGCGCAAGTTTATAGTCACGCTTAAAACTACCTGTATATTCAATGTTATACATTATTTATTGAGGTCAGTAAATAACTGCTTTAAGGAAGCGGCTTTTTGTGTTTTGCCTTTTCTTGCATCCTCAATGGCTTTTTTGGTTACAGCATTAGGCTCATTAAGTATTTTGGCAAAGGGTAAAGTTTCAATTAACTCCACCAATTTTTTTGCCTGGGCAGTTTTTGTATCAATAGTTATATAAGTCATTTTGGCTGCAATTTATAAAAACAAAAGTAATTAAATTTTATAACTCCCAATTCTTGATTTTCAGACTTGAGGAACTAATTTGGGACCTCAAGTTTGACAGCATTAAAATTTATTTTCAAAATAAAAAACCGCTCCCTTTTGAGAAAGCGGTTTTCAATATTAATATAAATATTTTCTAAACATCTTTACCATGGCAATGCTTATACTTCTTGCCACTGCCACAAGGACAAAGATCATTTCTCCCCGGTGCCTTTTCAACACGTATGGGTTCTTGTTTTATTGGTCCAGAAGGATCAATGTATTCATTTTCTCCACTTAAATGTTCGGGACCACCACCCGCGGTTGCAAACTCTTCTTTCCGCTGGCGCATCTTGCTCATATCAGTTTTGCGTTCACGGCCTTCACGTATCTGCCCGGCATTGGTTTGCTCCATGGGTATCTGTGCATGGCACAAAAAGCTAACAATATCTTTATTCACCTGGTCGTCCATTTGCTTAAAGGCGCCAAAGGCTTCTATCTTGTAAATAACCAGCGGATCTTTTTGTTCGTAACCCGCGGTTTGTACACTCTGGCGCAGGTCATCCATCGCCCTTAAATGTTCTTTCCAGGCATCATCAATTAAAGCCAGTGTGATATTACGTTCCAGGGCATCATTTAATTCTCTTCCTTCGGTTGCTAAATATTTATCGAGATTGGCCAAAGCCTGTATTTGTTTTTTACCATCGGTAAAAGGCACGGCAACATTCTCTATCTGGTTACCCTGTTCTTTGCGGATGTTTTTTATGATGGGCAAAGTTTGCTGCACCAGCTTATTTGTCTTTTGGCGGTATTGAGTTACTGCTTCGTCATACAACCGCTCACTTAATGCATTGGTATCTTCTTTATCCAGCTCTTCTGCTGTAATGGAACTATCAATTCCAAAATTTACGATGCAGGCCAGTTTAAATCCATCATGATCATTTCCTTCTTTAAATGAATTGATCAACCCGTTGGCAACAGAATAAAATGAATTATCAAGATCAAGCGCAAGCCTTTCGCCAAACAATGCATGGTTACGTTTTTTATACACCACGTTACGCTGTTTGTTCATCACATCATCATACTCAAGCAAACGTTTACGAATACCAAAGTTATTTTCCTCTACTTTCTTTTGCGCCCTTTCAATTGATTTGGTGATCATGCTGTGCTGTATCACTTCGCCTTCTTTATACCCCATCCTGTCCATCAGCCCGGCAATTCGTTCACTGCCAAACATACGCATCAGGTCATCTTCCAGAGAAACATAAAAGCTTGAGCTACCGGGATCACCCTGGCGACCGGCACGTCCACGTAACTGCCTGTCCACACGGCGGCTCTCATGCCGCTCGGTACCAATAATTGCCAAACCACCAGCTTCTTTAACGCCTGGGCCAAGTTTAATATCGGTACCACGACCAGCCATATTGGTTGCAATAGTAACGGCACCGGGGAGCCCGGCTTCTGCAACAACCTGTGCTTCCTTGCTGTGTTGTTTTGCATTCAATACATTATGCGGAATATTTTTTTGTTTCAGCATTCTCGCCAGCAATTCACTCACTTCAACATTGGTGGTACCAACCAGCGACGGCCTTCCCTGGCTGCGTAATTTTTCAACCTCATCAATTACCGCTTTATATTTTTCACGCTTGGTTTTGTAAACATAATCCTGTTCATCTTTACGGATCATTTTTACATTGGTAGGAATAGAAACCACATCTAATTTATAAATACTCCAAAACTCACCTGCTTCTGTTTCGGCGGTACCTGTCATACCGGCCAGCTTGTGATACATACGGAAATAATTCTGCAATGTTACCGTAGCATAAGTTTGTGTAGATGCTTCTATCTTTACATTTTCTTTTGCTTCAATAGCCTGGTGCAAACCATCGGAATACCGGCGCCCATCAAGAATACGGCCCGTTTGCTCATCTACAATTTTCACTGCATCTTCCATGATCACGTACTCAATATCCTTATCAAATAAAGTGTAAGCTTTTAATAATTGCTGCACGGTGTGTATGCGGTCGGCCTTTAAAGCATAATCATTTAGTAATGCTTCTTTCTGTTGCAGTTTGTCTTCTGGATTGATCGTGCTTTTTTCAATATCGGCAAGTTTGGTTGCAATATCGGGGATGATAAAAAATTCGGGGTCTTCTCCACTCCTTGTTATCAATTGAATGCCCTGGTCGGTCAAATCAACCTGGTTATTTTTTTCATCAATATTGAAGAACAATTCTGCATCTACTTTGGGCATCTCTTTTTGCTGATCGGCTAAATAATAATTTTCGCTTTTCTGCAGTTTAACCCTGTTGCCAGGCTCACTTAAATATTTAATTAAGGCGCTGTTCTTTGGTAAACCCCGGTGGGCCCTGAACAAAGCCAGCCCGCCATCTTTAGGATCATCATTACCATCTGCAATTTTTTTCTTAGCCTCAATTAAAAACTGGTTCACCGCTTTTCTTTGTGCATCAACCAATTTTTCAATCCTTGGTTTAAGGTCGAAAAATTGTTGTGTATTATCACTATGCCCAACCGGGCCGCTGATAATTAAAGGCGTACGGGCATCATCTATCAATACACTATCCACCTCATCCACCATCGCAAAATGATGTTTGCGCTGCACCATTTCATTGGGCGTATGCACCATATTATCACGCAGGTAATCAAAACCAAATTCGTTATTGGTACCATAAATAATATCGGCATTGTATGCATGGCGGCGGGCATCACTGTTGGGCTCGTGTTTGTCAATACAGTCAACCCGCAAACCTAAAAATTCAAATATTGGCCCGTTCCACTCACCATCCCTTCTTGCCAAATAATCATTCACAGTTACAATATGAACACCTTCGCCAGATAATGCATTTAAGTAAGCAGGCAGGGTACTCACCAGTGTTTTACCTTCGCCCGTTGCCATCTCGGCAATTTTACCCGAATGCAAAACCATACCACCGATCAACTGTACGTCGTAGTGAACCATGTTCCATGTAACCTCACCACCTGCTGCAGTCCAGGTATTTTTATAAATCGATTGATCACCTTCTATGCGGATATAATTTTTCTTAACAGCCAAATTCCTGTCAAGTTCTGTAGCAGTTGAGATTAACTCTGAATGCTTCTTAAAACGGTTGGCTGTTTCCTTTACTACTGCGAATGCTTCGGGCAAGATCTCCTGTAAGGCTTCTTCAATTTTTT
>JANNYY010000553.1:0-7093 GCA_031410355.1 Chitinophagaceae bacterium
GCCCCTGCAATATTGCAGGGGCTTTATTTATGTAATAATCTTACATATATAATTACTGAATAACCCTGTTGGCCTTTACTGTTATTTATAATAAAATTCAAAAGTTTCCGTTTATATCAATAACCGTATTTAATCCATCGAAACCCAAAATTCTATCCTATGAAAAAAGGTAATTACTTACCCTTTGAGCCTGAATATGCCATTTCATTTTTTTACCTGGTAAATCTTCCTGAAAAGCAGCCACACAAAACTTTACTAATTTTTTATTAAGACGATAATTTATGGCAAAACAGCCCTGTCAGCTTTTTGCCCGTTTATTTATCTGAATGTAATTTCCTGTATCAAAAATCGTGTACTAACAATCTAAAGATTTTTGTTTTTATGGATTGTTTGGATAACAACACAAACCCCTCTTTCCAGAGGGGTTTCTTTTTTGAGGGTATTTTTTTTATTTATCATCAGGTTTTTTCCGGAATAAATGCACCCGGGTTTACATTAGCTGATATCAATTTTTACACAATTCCTATCTTTGTACCAAAATAATTATTTATGACTATTGAAATTGGACAAACTGCTCCCGGCTTTACATTATATGATACCGAGAAAAACAAGGTAAGCCTCTCGGATTTTAAAGGAAAAAACGTTTTGCTTTTATTTTACCCCCAGGCTTTTACCGGAGTTTGTACTAAAGAATTATGTGCAGTTAGGGATGACATAAGCCGCTACAGCAATGTAGATGCAGAAGTGCTTGGCATATCAGTTGATTCAGTATTTACCTTAAAAAAGTACAAAGAAGAACAGCAATATAATTTTCCTTTGCTAAGCGATTTTAATAAAGAAGTATCGGAGTTATATGGTTCGCTTTACGCTGAATGGATCTTAGATATGAAAGGCGTAAGCAAAAGAGCATCCTTTATTATTGACAAAGACGGTAAAGTTTGTTATGCCCAGGTTTTGGAAAGTGCCAATGACATGCCTGATTTTGAAGCAATAAATAAAGAATTAGACAATTTAAGCCGGGAAGCCCAGGTTTAAATTATATCGTCTTCTCCCGTTCCCTATCCTTAATTATCAGCCTGTGGTTGAAATTTTCTGCTGTAACTTGCAATCAGTATGGAACCAATAAATAACGATCTGTTCTATTCCAGGTTGCCGGTAAATGAAATTCCGCTCAGCGATCTGTTGATGGAGGAACATCTTTTTTATAAAATACCGGGTAACTGGTATGTGGTTATTACCGATGTAAAAGATTCTACTGCTGCTGTACAGGCGGGCCTTCATGAAACTATAAATCTTATTGCTACGGGCAGTATTGTTGCAGTACTGAATATTGCATATAAAGCCAATCTTACTGTGCCTTTCTTTTTTGGCGGCGATGGCGCTACATTCATAATACCGGCCAGCATACTTGATGTTGCCATGCAGGCGCTGCACCTGCACCGGGAAAATACAAAGACAAATTTTAATCTTGACCTGCGTGTGGGCGATGTATCCGTGGCAGAGATATATGAAGAGCATCATGCGCTTAACATCAGTAAATTCAGAACTGCGGTGCTGTTTGATATCCCTGTGTTATTAGGCGATGGATTAATGTATGCCGAAAAAAAGATAAAAGGCCCTGGTTATAAATTTGCTGCACTTGAAGCAATACATGAAGAACTTGACCTGAGCGGTATGCAATGCCGCTGGGACAGAATAAAACCACCAGAAAATTATTTTGAAGTAGTAAGTTTATTGGTGATAGCACGTGAGGGTGTAAAACAATCACTGGCTTTTAAAAAAGTGATGGACAGGGTGGATGCCATTTATGGTGCACCGCAAACCCGTACACCAATAAGCATAGGCAAGCTTAAACTGAAAGCTACACTGGCAAAAATAGGGATGGAAATGCGGGCCCGCATGGGTGGTTTCAGGCCCTTTTACCTGCTGATAAACTGGATAAAAACTTTGCTCGGGTATTTTTATTTTAAAACTAAAAAAGGGAAAGTTTACCTGCACAACCTGGTAGATATGTCGGATACATTGGTTATTGATGGAAAGATCAATACCGTAATATCGGGTACTGCGCAGCAACGGGAATTACTGGAAGCTGCGCTAAGTAAAATAGAACGCGATGGTGAAATATTTTATGGTTTGTATGTAAGTAATGAATCAATTATGTCATGCTATGTACGCAATATGAATGACCGCCATATTCATTTTGTTGATGGCGCTGGTGGAGGATATACCCATGCGGCCGGAGTGATAAAGCAAAAAATTATTTCATAGCGAGGGTATTGTAATATCCTGAGTATGCCTCTACCATACTTTTTCAAATACCATTTTTAATCAACCCCTCTGCAAGCCCCTGCCACTGCAATTTGGAAAATATGCCGATTGCACCTGCACCTGCAGCAGAATCCCGGATCTTATCTATAACTGATTCTCCCTGATCATTGGGTTTTATATTCCGGTCAATTATCCAGGCGCTGATCCTGGAATTTTCTCTCGTTATTATAAAATTGCTGGTAGCCTCATCTGAATAGAAATGGGCTATTACCGTTTTATTTCGTAAAGGGTTTGGGGCTGGCTTTACCCGGATCCCTATGCTTTGAATATTTGTTTCAGCAACTTCTTTTATTTCTTCCACACAAACCCAGTCGTAACCATCACCTGCTGAGCTGCCGGGCCCCGGAATGTCAATTTTAAGATAATCTCCCTTTTGTATATTTCTGTCCACATCCTCACCGGTTGCATTAACAAGTTGAAATTTGGCGCTGATGATACCTGCTACACGATGCCAGTTGTTTACATGCAGTAACCGTTCTTTTACAATATTATAAAAAACGGTTGCTTCGTTTTCATTTTTCAATTCTACAGAAGCTGATGCTTCAATTTGCCGGCCTGTATATTGTGCAGGAACAATGCCGGTGTGATCCTGGTACCTCATAAATTATTATTTAGTTTTTATCATTTAATATATCCTGGGCAATTGTTCACCCGCCTGTATTCACTACTCTTCTTCAGCCAAAATTACTTTTCATCAAAACCTGCTTAATATTCAGTTGTTACTTCTCCCATGATGCTTGGCATTACTACCGCTTTTCACTGTGCCTGTAAGTTTCATCTTTACTGCTATCTAGTAAGCCGTTGGCCTTAATCCAACCCCCTGAACAATTCCGTTGATATGTATGTGATAAGTTTCCAAATCTTTTTTAAAAATGATTTATCAATTAAAAAACAAATTCGTCCCCCGGCCTTGTGGCTAATTCTCAATTACCAATTCCTTTTTCTTTTCTTTCTTCTCATTTACTTTCTTTACTAACCAATCACACCAATCCTCCAAACCTGCTCCTTTTAAAGCGGAGATAGTTATTACTTCCAGGTCAGGATTTATATCTCTTGCATCCAGTGTTACCGCTTCTACCGAAAAAGCTACATAAGGCAACAGGTCTGCTTTTGACACCAGCATTAGCTCGCTTGTTAAAAACATACGAGGATACTTTTTGGGTTTATCATCGCCTTCGGTAGCAGAAATTACCGTAACCCGGTAATCTTCGCCCAGGTCAAATGCTGCAGGACAAACCAGGTTGCCCACGTTCTCAATAAATAAAACATCAACGCCATCAAGATTAATATGATCCAGGGCCTGCAATATCATTTGTGCTTCTATATGGCACATACCACCGGTTACGATCTGCAATGCATTAATACCCACTTCTTTCATTCGTATGGCATCTCTTTCTGTTTCGGGATCGCCAACGAGAACAGCCATATTCAATTTACCCTTCAAGAGCTTTCCGGTTTCCTGCATCAGTGTGGTTTTACCACTGCCGGGCGATGAGCAAATATTGATAACCAGCATACCGGGTAATCTTTCACGGATTACTTTGGCTACAAAATCATTTGCTTTCAGTAAATTCAATGTGGTGTTTTCGCATTGTACAGAACCTACTGGCGCCCTGTTACTTTTTGGAATTAACATATAAACTGTTTTGTGTTATGAGTTATGCGTTTTGTGTTTCAACTGCTTCTTCAAACTCTACTTTGCTTATCAGCAGTTCTTCACCCTGGATGATATTTTTGCTGGATTTGCCACAATAGTTACAGGCAAATTTGTAATGCTGCACTTCACTTTCTTTATCACAATCATCACAACGAATTAAAATTGAATGTACAGTTACATGCAGGGAAGCTTTGTTAAAACCTGGTTCCTCCGGTAAAACTGCTTCAAATGCATTTTGCATGAGGATGGGCTGCACGTTACTTAACAGACCAACAGAGAGATGAATGCCCCGTATCTTTCCTGTCTCTCCCGGAAACTCATCTTCTAGTGCTTTAAAAATGTTCCTGACCAATGATATTTCGTGCATTTATATTTGATGGTGCTGTTTATAATGGGTTGACTCCTAAAAGGTACAGCTTATTATTCTGCAATCTATCACAGATCAAACATGGAGCATTGTATTTGTATATAACAATTGAAACTCCTGCTGCCCTTCTGCTGTAAAATAAGGCGTCAGCAAATTCCAACATTCTACAAAAAAATTTCTTCATAAATTATGCTAAAGTAAATTAAAAGCAAAATTACTAAATGCAGGAAAGTAAATGGGGTTTACAAAGGAGCGGTGATCCTATCCTGTACAAAAAAAAACTGGTTCATAAAAAACGAAAAGTCTGGCTTTTACTTTGCCAGTCCCTTGCCTATAATACCACCACTAACTTCCAGCGTAGTGCCATGTATTGCATCATTTTCAACAATAAATTTTACTGTTGCAACTATTTCGTCTGTTTTCACCAGGCGGCCGAGTGGTATTTCGTTAACGATTCCCTGAAGAACTTCAGGCTTGATGGAACTAAGTATGGGAGTTTCAACATAACCCGGCGCAATGGCTGCTACCCGGATATTTTTTATACCTTTTGAATGAAACTCTCCTGCAAGTATTTTTGGCCACAAAGCAATGGATGCCTTGCTGGATGCGTAATTTAACTGGCCCAGCTCACCACATTTATTAATTGAAGAAAGCGGTATAAGTACGCCTTCCCATTTATTGTTTATCATACGGATTGCTGCTTCACGTAATGTTAGAAATACACCTGTCATATTCACATCAATCACCTGTTGCCATTGTTCAGTGGTCATGAATTTTTTCACCGTGCCTGTTTCTTTATCGGGTGTAACCAAAAAGCTGTCACGGATAATTCCAGCACAGGCAAGCACCACATTAATGCTGCCAAATTGTTGTATTGCAAAGTCCATAAAAGCCTGTACAGAGGCTTCATCGGTTACATTTAAAACAGAAGCGGCAACATTACCGCCATTGGTAATTATTTTTTGTTTTACTTCATTCAAACCTTCTTCATTCATATCGCCTAAAACCATATTTGCACCCATTGCTGCCAATGCAATAGCGGCTGCTTCTCCAATACCGCTTGCAGCGCCTGTAATAACGATCACACAATTTTTTACCTGCATAATTATTGATTGACAAAGTGTTTAATGATTGATACGATCTCCCGGGCGCCATCGCCATACAACATGGTTTGATGATTACCGGTAACTTTTGCATAGATACAATTTTTCATCAACTCTACTGTTTCTATGGCATTTTCTTCTGGCAGCAAAGCTGCCTCCATGGTATATACACCAGGGGCATTAATTAAGATTGACTGGTGATCAACTGCTTTTAAATAATCCAGCCAGGGTTCACCCAGACTTCCTTTTAACACAGCTTCCATCATGTGTGCAGGTTGCGGAATACAACTTACTGTGCCATCTTCACTGGCTTTTATATCTGCCCGGTAATAACTCTCCATATTTGTATCCCAGAAAGTTAAATATGGTGCGGCTTTTACTTTTTCAATGTAGGCATCAAATGAGGGAAAAGTTTTACCTAACCTGCTTAAAGCCGGTCCCAGCATATCTTTTGTGTTGGGATGCATATTGGCCGCAGCATCCATCAATATTAATTTATCAACACGGTCAGGATAAAATTTTGCAATGTACAAAGCCAGGAATCCGCCAAATGAATGGCCGGCCAATACTACTTTTTTGATCTGCAGTGCATCCATCATGCCGATAATGTCTTCTGCATGTTCTTTCATGGTGTAGCCCGAAGCCGGTGCATCACTCTCACCTCTTCCCCTAAGATCAACAGATAAAATATTAAATTCTGGACTTAACCCTGCTGCAATCAAGCCATCAAATGCATGTGCATTGGCAGTTAAACCATGCATAAATATGATGGTGGGCTGATCGCCAGGAAATTCCAAATAATGAAGCTTAATATTATTGGAAGTGACAAAAGAATTTTTCATTTTTGCTGTTTTAATATCTTGCCCGGTGACGTTATCATCTTTAAACTTGTCTCTTAGTTCTCTTTTCAGAATTTTACCCGCAACATTTCTTGGTAGCTCATCCATAATAATTACTTTATAAATCTTCTGAAACCGGGCTTCCAGGTTTTGATTGGCCCAGCATTTTATTTCAATTGGGGTAGCAGTAATACCCTCAGTCAATACAACAGCAGCTACCGGTGTTTCACCCCATTCTTCATGCGGTACACCAAATACCGCAACATCTTTTACCGCAGGATGACGGATAACTACTTCTTCAATATCTGTTGGGTAAACATTTACGCCACCAGAAATGATCAGGTCTTTTTTTCTGCCTGTGAGAAATAAAAAACCATCTGCATCAACATAACCCAAATCGCCGGTAAATAACCAGCCATTCTTCATCGCTTCATTTGTTTGCCCCGGGTTTTTATAATATGCAGTCATCAGCAAAGGGCCCCTGCCAACAATTTCTCCAATTGCCCCCGTTTCCAATTCTGTTCCTTTATCATCCAAAATTTTCAAATCCATAAACTGCGGTGCAGTTCCAACACTGCCTGTCTTTCTCATTACGTCATTCTTATCCAGTATCGTCATAAAGCCTTCAGTTAATCCATAGAGTTCATAAAAAACATGGGGAATACGCTTATTCAATTCCTGTTTATTTTCCAGCAATAAAGGAGCGCCTACTGAAAGAATGTATTCGAGTGATGATAAATAATTTTTATTAAAATCATTGATTTGCAAACAACTGATTAATTGCGAGGGAACCAAAATG
>JANNYY010000554.1:0-2400 GCA_031410355.1 Chitinophagaceae bacterium
ATATGCAGGAACAGGTTTACATTTTCTGCTTCAGCGCCAACAGTCAACTGGTTGTCGTTAAATCCGGCTTCAATGGCCAGTGCTTTTAATTGATTTGCTGACCGGTGCTGTAAATACCAGTTGCCAAATAACTCCATATATTCCCTGCTGGGATTATGGCTTTCATTAAAATTACCGATCACGATCTCTCCCTGCCCGGTAACCCAGTTTTTAAATTTATTTAGCACATAAACAAAAGTTTTATTATCAAAATAATCAAACAGCCCGGCAGACCATACCAGGTCAAACTTTTCCTCCGTATCAAACTTAAAAATATTTTTATTAATAAAGCGGATATCTGCGGCATAGGGCGCCGTCAGGTTTTCACCGTAAGCAACGGCATGGCTGTCCATTTCTATACATAGCGTTTCCAGTTTTTTTGCAGGGGGTTTTTCAGTATATAATTCCAGCAGGTCCCGGGCCGGGCCGCTTGCCACATTCAGTAGTTTTACTGAGTTGCCTGCCTGCAGTTTTTGTAAAACCAGTTGTTTAAAATACCGCTTACGGTTGCGTACTGCTTTAGGGGCAGCATGGTTATTAAAATACTGATCCCAGGAATGGAAGAATTGATTGCCCGAAGTGTTTCCGGTATATATTTTATCAATCATTATAAAATCTCCTGCATAGCCATATTTTTTTAGCAATGCCATTCCCTGCAGGGTGTTTTCCAGGAAGTCCTGGCCAAAAAAACGCCTTATTTCATCCATATCATTGTCACTAATGATCTCTTCACGTTTCATTTGCCCTACTGTGGCTACCAATTGATCAATGACGGGATAAAATTCATTATTAAAACTTCCCTTTTGTTTAATCATGGCAAGCAGAGGAATAATATCATGCTTGGTTACCGGAATTGTTACATGTTTCATGTTGATTTTATTTGTAACAAAAGTTTGAAAAAATAGGTATGCAGGCAAGGGTGTTTTCACCATTATTTAAACAGTATTAACACGGGTTATCTTTTGCACCCATGCGGTGGAACGTATAACACACGCGGCCAGATGAAGCATCCGCAAGTGACGCTGGCTGCGATTATCAGCAGCTTAGTAGCGCTGGGAAAAGCCTTCAATAAAAATAAATGTAAACAGCTCAAACTTCTTTCGTGGGCGATAACAGCCGACGATGGTGTATAGCACAATAGAAAATATTTCGCCGCCGTGACTGTCCGCTCGCCGGCTGCTGTTATTGCCACTTGAGCGGCGTTAGAAAAGAACTTTCAATAAAAACAAAACGGTCATTTTGAAATGGATACTGCTTCATATTGACCTAAATATTGTACATCTTCTTTGTTATTGGTATAGGTTGAATTGAATGGCCGTTTCATGATGGTGTAACCTGGTAAAACAACAAGTGACCTGTCAAAATAATAACCACCATGGTTTGAAATAGCTTTTATATAAATCACATTTTTGCAGTTGTTTTTTAAACCGGGATATTCTGTACTGCGTGTTTCAGTTTTATATTTAGTACCCTTATAATTTTTGAATTCGTCAGTGATGTCATAAGGTATTTGGTATTCTTCCACCTCAATATGGGTAGCCCTAACCAGGCAGTTACATGGAGTAAATTTTTCAAAACTATTTGCCAGGTGCTTTTGTACAACTGCCAATGCAAAACCAAATTCCTCCGTAGCGTTTTTAAAACTTTTTTCATTATGCAGTTGCATCATTCCGTTATTTTCCAGGATATAAGCACCCACTTCCTTTCCGTTATCAAAATTACCAACCCTGGTATATCCAGTTATGGTTTTAACTATTCCAACACCCTGGTGTTTTGCGTTTAAAAACTGGCCTTCATACTGGTATCTGCCGGCAATGCCATGATCATTTGATATTGAAATTCCGTAACCATTGGTACAATCTCCGGATATACAGGTTTCGTTTATAATATGCTTGCCTGCAAGTTCCCAAGCCGGGGAATTTTCAGGCAGGGGCTTAGCACGCTGCAATAAACTCCAGAGCGTATCAATGTTTGTTTGTGTATAAGCCATCTTTGAAGTAAGTATTGCAACGGATAAAATCGTTATAATAAGTAAAGATGATCTTTGTTTCATGTTGAATGCTTATTGTAACCTTGTTTCGGCAGTAAAGTTAAGTTACAAAACCTGGTGTATTATGTGGCTTATAAAAAACGAAAGTTTAAGAGGATTTGGCAGATTCTCTTCCTGTATCTGGCAAATTTTTTTTGCCGCATACCTCATCAATGCAGGTTTTCTTTATTAAATTTCATCCCAGTTAATATCAAAACGCATCACCACAATATCCCCCGCCTTTAATGCTGCTGCGGCAGCCTGGTAAATGCCTTCTTTAATTTCTGATACGGCTAATGCTTTAGAGCTGTCATCATTATTTTCGTTGTATT
>JANNYY010000555.1:0-10239 GCA_031410355.1 Chitinophagaceae bacterium
CAATAGATTTGTGATTTTAGTCCCGATAGCTATCGGGAGTAGATTTCGGATTCGTCCGTTTAGACAAACTAAAAATCTAAAGATCAACACCGGGTTTTTGGTTTATAAAATCTAAAATCGGCAATCTAATATCTAAAATTAGAAATGACTTTGACCAACGAAACGATACAACTAAAACTAACTGATAAATTTCCTGATCAATTAACTGATTGGGGAGAACCTTATGGCATGCTCACTTTTACAGCTCCCAAAGATCTGAATTTAAAAGTGCTCCAGTTTTTATACGATGATGCGGAATTAAGATTCCAGTTTTTAACTGATCTGCAGGCAGTTCATTATCCCGATAATAAAGGAGCCGAACTGGCTGTGGTTTATCATTTGCATAATTTAGTTGATAATGTACGCATACGTTTTAAAGTATTTACGGATATTGAAAAGCCCGATGTATTTAGTGCAACAGCTTTATACCAGTCAGCCAATTTTATGGAAAGGGAAACTTATGATTTTTACGGAATAAATTTTTTAGGCCACCCAAACCTGGTAAGAATTTTAAATGTAGATGAGATGGATTATTTTCCCATGCGTAAAGAGTTTCCTTTGGAAGAACAGAGCAGGATTGATAAGGATGATGAGATGTTTGGGAGGTAAAACCCCCTCCGCCCCCTGAAGGGGGAACTTTGGAGAAGATTAAAACGAAGTTTGAAATAAAGTTTTAGCTCCTTAGGGGCAATAGATTGGTAGAATAAGAAAAATAAATATTGCAAAGTCCTGTAGGGACGATAGTTTAAAGCAAAGCACGATTAATAAAACACAATTAAAGTTCAATAAAGATTTGCAGTAAAAGAGTGCGACGCCAATGAAGATTATTAATGAAATATTGTCGGGTACAAAAAAATAATTAATGTCTAATACAGATCACATTTTATTACCGGAAGGAAGCATAGAAAAGCAGACCACCACACTTAACCTGGGGCCAACGCACCCGGCAACACATGGTGTGTTTCAGAATATCCTGGAGATGGATGGAGAACGCATACTTAAATCTACATCTACCGTAGGTTATATTCACCGTGCATTTGAAAAAATTGCCGAGCGCAGGCCATTGTACCAGATTACTCCGCTTACCGACAGGTTAAATTATTGCTCATCGCCCCTCAACAATATGGGCTGGCATATAACCTGCGAAAAATTATTAGGTATAACCTTACCTAAAAGAGTTGATTATTTAAGGGTGATCATTATGGAACTTGCCAGGATCTCCGATCATTTAATTTGCAATTCAATTGTAGGTGTTGATAGTGGCGCTTATTCGGGCTTCTTATACCTCATGCAGTTTCGTGAACTCATTTACGAAATATACGAAGAGATATGTGGCAGCCGCCTTACTACTACTATTGGCCGCATTGGCGGGTTTGAAAGGAATTTTACTCCTGTTGCATTTGAAAAACTCGAAAAATTCCTAAAGGAGTATCCAAAACAATTAACAGAGTTTGAAAACCTGTTTACCCGTAACCGCATCTTTATGGACCGTACAATTGGCTGTGGGCCAATCTCGGCCGAGCGTGCATTAAATTACGGTTTCACCGGGCCTAACCTGCGTGCCACAGGTGTTGATTATGATGTTCGTGTTCATACCCCATACAGCAGTTACCAGGATTTTGATTTTACTATTCCCGTAGGTACAACAGGCGATTGCTACGACCGCTTTTTGGTTCGTAACGAAGAAATGTGGCAGAGCCTGAGTATTATTGAACAGGCTTTTCAGAAAGTGCAGGAGTTTAAAGGAGCCGAAGCAGAAGTGTTTCATGCCGATGTGCCTGCTTATTATTTGCCGGAGAAAAAAGATGTATATACAAAAATGGAAGCCCTCATCTATCATTTTAAAATTGTGATGGGTGAAACTGAAATGCCTGTGGGCGAAGTCTACAGTTCTGTGGAAGCAGGCAATGGAGAACTTGGTTTTTACCTGATCAGTGATGGAGGAAGAACACCATACCGCCTGCATTTTCGCAGGCCATGTTTTATTTATTACCAGGCTTTTGAAGAATTGGTTAAAGGTGGTATGTTGAGTGATGCGATAATTACTATGAGTAGTTTGAATTTGATTGCGGGGGAGATGGATGCGTAAAACCCCCTCCGCCCCCTAAAGGGGGAACTTGGAGCTTTGGATTTGTGACAGAATAAAATGAATATAGAATTTAGAATTATGAGCGTTGAATTTTCAAAAGAAAAATTAGAAAAGGTTAACGAATTAATATCCCGTTACCCCGAGGGCAAGCACAAGAGTGCCTTGCTGCCTGTTTTGCATTTAGCGCAGGAAGAATTTGGTGGCTGGCTGGATGTACCCGTAATGGATTATGTGGCTTCTGTTTTAAAGATTGAACCAATTGAAGTTTATGAGGTTGCCAGTTTTTATAGTATGTATAATTTACACCCGGTTGGTAAATATATGTTTGAAGTTTGCCAAACAGGCCCATGCATGATCAACGGAAGCGATAATATTATAAATTATATAAAAGAGAAATTGAACATTGCTGTTGGCGAAACAACGGCTGATGCCATGTTTACTTTAAAAACGGTAGAGTGTTTGGGTGCCTGTGGTTATGCACCCATGATGCAGTTGGGTAAAATTTATAAGGAACATCTTACTAAGGAAAAAGTAGATGCTATCATTGAAGAATGCAGGGCAAAATCAAATTAATGGGGATAACAACAGCTATATTAAAAGTAAGAGAACACCGTAAAGCTGAAAAGTGGGCTGAGGTTAATTTTTTAGTTGACAGTGGAGCTGTGTACAGCTTAGTGCCGGGTAAAATTTTAGATGAACTGGAAATTGAACCATATCGGGAAATGACTTTTTCGCTGGCAGATGGAACAACATTAAAACGCAGGGTTTGCAGTGCTTATTTTGAATATGAGGGAGAAGGCGGTCCTGCACCGGTTGTATATGGCGAAGAAGGCGATGAACCATTACTTGGCGCAACTACATTGGAGTCGTTAGGTTTAGTATTAAATCCTTTTACAAGAACCCTGCACCCAATGAGGATGCTGATGACAAGATTAAAACCATGAAGTTTTTAATATCAACCATATTATTATTTGCTTCTGTGTTTTGCATAGCGCAAACTGATGAAGAAAAATTAACGGCAACAGTAAAAGAATTTCACCAGGCACTGGTAAAAAAGAATACCGTTTCTATAAATCAACAAACAGATAAAGCGTTGAGTTACGGCCACAGCAATGGCTGGGTTGAAAATAAGACCGATATAATTAAAGACCTGGAAAACGGTTACATCAGTTACCAGGTTTTTAAAGAGGATAGTATTACAGTGACAATAAACGGAAACATGGCGAATGTGCGTTTTGTAGCAGATATTACCGCAACTATGAAAGCAACCACCAGCAACTTTCATTTGAAAGTGTTAGAAGTGTGGGTTAAGAAAGGAAAGCGCTGGGTGTTGTTTGCAAGGCAGGCGGTTAAAGGGATTTTGTAATATTAAAACATGAGTAAAGAGTCAATTCGATTACTGTTTGAGTTGATTGTCGGACTGATTGTAACTTTTGCAATCATCAGTAACATTCTGGGTAGATATTCGTGGATTGCTTGGTTCGTAGGTATTGTTTTTTTGATATACAAATTGAGTAAAGATGGTTTTGATTTTTGGTAGGCGAATATGAAGTTGCAAAATATTCGGCAAAAAAGAGGAATAAAGAGATGAAGCAAAAGAGTGCGACGCCACTGAAGATGAATAAAAAAATATGGTTGGTAACATAAAAATTAATTTGCTGAAAGTAAATTGAGTTATGAGTAGAAAACTGTTATTAGAAAAAGCACATGTTGAAGGCATTCGTACCTACGAAGTATATCGCCGTGAAGGTGGTTACCGGAGTGTAGAGAAGGCTTTAAAAATGTCGCCAAATGATATTGTGGAAGAAGTGAAGAAGAGTGGTTTAAGAGGCCGTGGTGGTGCAGGTTTCCCCACAGGCTTAAAATGGAGTTTCCTGGCAAAGCCTGAAGGTATTCCCAGGCACCTCGTTGTAAATGCTGATGAAAGCGAGCCTGGTACTTTTAAAGACAGGTACCTGATGGAATTTATTCCGCACATTTTAATTGAAGGAATGATCGTTTCGTCTTTCGCACTTAACTCCAATGTTTCTTACATATATATACGTGGTGAGTATGCCTGGATCATTGATATTTTAGAACAGGCAATTGGCGAAGCTAAACAGAACGGTTTCCTCGGTAAAAATATTTTGGGAACCGGTTTTGATTGCGAAATTTATGTTCACCGCGGTGCAGGCGCTTATATATGCGGCGAAGAAACTGCCCTGCTTGAATCGCTTGAAGGCAAGCGCGGTAATCCCAGAATTAAACCTCCCTTCCCGGCTGTTAAAGGCGTTTGGGAAAGGCCAACCGTTGTTAACAATGTTGAAACCATTGCAGCAGTTGTTCCCATTATCAACGATGGTGGCGAAGAATATGCAAAGATCGGGGTAGGAAAAAGTACCGGCACCAAATTAATGAGCGCCTGTGGCAATATAAATAAGCCCGGTGTTTTCGAGATTGATATGACCATCTCTGTTGAAGAATTTATTTACAGCGATGAATATTGTGGTGGCATTCCTAATGGAAAAAAATTAAAAGCCTGTATTCCCGGCGGCTCCTCGGTTCCCATTCTTCCGGCTAATTTATTATTAACAACAGCCAAAGGCGAAAAAAGATTAATGAACTACGAAAGCCTTGCTGACGGAGGTTTTGCAACCGGAAGCATGATGGGCTCGGGTGGTTTTATTGTGCTGGATGATAACCAATGCGTGGTAAAACATACTTATACATTGGCAAGATTTTATCGTCATGAAAGTTGCGGACAATGCAGTCCCTGCCGTGAAGGAACCGGCTGGATGGAAAAAATATTATTGAATATTGATAATGGAAAAGGTAAGATCAGTGATATTGATCTGCTTTGGGATATTCAGCGTAAAATAGAAGGAAATACCATTTGCCCGTTGGGCGATGCAGCGGCCTGGCCGGTTGCAGCAGCCATCAGGCATTTCAGGGATGAGTTTGAGTGGCATGTTTTAAACCCTCAGGAGTGTTTGAGAATAAATTATGGGTTGGCGCATTATGCGGATCCGATTCATGTGCCGGTGCTGGCGTAAAGCCCCTCCGCCCCCTGAAGGGGGAACTTGGGGCCACCGGATTGCACAGAATAAGTAGTTAACAGATTGATATAAGAAAAGAACGATAAATAATTTTAATCTTTAAAAGCCCCTTGTGGGGTTTGGGGTATGGACGAAATAAAAAAAGAAGCACCTTCATCATTTAAAGTAACCATAGATAACATCACAATAGATGTTGCCCCAGGCACTACTATTTTAAATGCCGCACGGCAAATTGGTGGCGATGTTACACCGCCTGCCATGTGCTATTACAGCAAGTTGGAGGGCAGTGGCGGTAAATGCCGTACGTGTTTGGTAGAAGTTACCGCAGGCTCTACTGCCGACCCAAGGCCGATGCCGAAATTAATGGCCAGTTGCCGTACTACAGTAATGGATGGCATGGTTGTAAAAAACATGACCAGCGAAAAAGTTATTGATGCAAGAAATGGTGTGGTGGAATTTTTACTGATCAATCATCCCCTTGATTGCCCTATTTGCGACCAGGCAGGTGAATGTCATTTACAAGATCTTGGTTACGATCATGGAAAAGAAGGAACCCGTTACGAATTTAAAAGAAGAACTTTCGAAAAAGAAGATATCGGCCCATACATACAATTACACATGACAAGGTGTATTCTTTGTTACCGCTGTACTTATATTGCCGACCAGATAACCGATAAAAGAGTGCATGGAATTTTAGATCGTGGCGATCATGCAGAAATATCAACT
This sequence comes from Chitinophagaceae bacterium, assembly GCA_031410355.1. Taxonomy (GTDB): domain Bacteria; phylum Bacteroidota; class Bacteroidia; order Chitinophagales; family Chitinophagaceae; genus Ferruginibacter. Next base: position 5,890 of record JANNYY010000555.1, read on the forward strand.
TATATTTCAAAAGCAATTGATAATGATTTCAGCGGAAACATGATTGATGTTTGCCCGGTTGGTGCTTTAACCGATAAAACATTCCGGTTTAAAAACAGGGTTTGGTTTACAAAGCCGGTAGATGCACACCGCAATTGTGAAAATGAAAAGTGCTGTGGCAAAGCAACTTTATGGTTACGTGGCGATGAAGTTTATCGAGTAACTGCCCGTAAGGATGAATGGGGCGAAGTGCAGAGTTACGATGGAAAACCAGGCTGGATCTGTAATACCTGCCGGTTCGATAAAAAGAAAACCGGCGACTGGGTTGTGGAAGGCGTAACCAATATCAGCCGCCATTCGGTAATAAGTGCAAACAAATACAAGGTACTGGAAATGCCAACAGATCCTCTAAAAGAAGTGTTGCATGGCCGTGATCCAAAATTATTAATGAACATACATAATGTTAGCGGTGTAAACAATCCTAACATACACTTAAGTGAAATTGACAGGCCGGCACATAAGGAAGATTTTGAAAGATCACGGGAGTTTGTAAAAGGCGATGGAGAATCAACACAGTGGGGTTTACCAAAAGAATAAAATTATAAAACAGGTTTATGCTTTTAGTAATTGATTTGGCTTTAATTATTGAGAAATTAGTTTTGATCGTTATTGTGGTAATGGCATCTTTGGTTATTGCTATGTATGCAACTTATGGCGAAAGAAAAATTGCGGCTGTTTTACAAGACAGGCGGGGGCCCAACCGTGCCGGGCCTTTTGGTATTTTGCAACCCCTTGCCGATGGTTTAAAATTATTTTTTAAAGAAGAGATCATTCCCAATTTTTCTTCCAAAGCTTTATTCATACTTGGCCCTTCGCTGGCAATGTTAACGGCCATTATGACGAGTGCAGTAGTACCCTGGGGCAATACCGTTCATTTTTTCGACCGTGATATTTCATTACAAATTGCAGATGTAAATGTTGGTATTTTATATGTATTTGCAGTGGTAAGTATGGGTGTGTATGGTATTATGATAGGCAGTTGGGCAAGCAATAATAAATTTTCATTGATAGGAGGCTTAAGGGCTGCATCGCAGATCATTAGTTACGAACTGGCCATGGGTATTTCCTTAATTGCACTGCTGATGGTAACCGGAACGCTGAGCCTTAAAGAAATGGTTTTGGAACAACAGGCCGGGTATTGGAATATTGTTTACCAGCCCCTGGGCTTTGTATTATTTTTGATTTGTGCATTTGCTGAATGTAACCGTACACCATTTGATCTGCCCGAAGCAGAGAATGAACTCATCGGCGGATACCATACTGAATATTCTTCCATGAAATTAGGCTTCTATCTTTTTTCGGAGTACATTAATATGTTTGTGAGCAGTGTTATTATGGCTACTTTATTTTTTGGTGGTTATGATATTCCATTTGTAAATGAAGCCAATTATGATCAAAACTGGATGGCGCTTTTTGGTGTACTGGCTCTGATGGCAAAAGTGATTTGTTTTATATTTCTTTTTATGTGGGTAAGATGGACGATTCCAAGATTCAGGTACGATCAGTTGATGAACCTGGGTTGGAGAATATTAATTCCATTGGCATTATTTAATATGCTGATAACAGGCGCATTGATCTTATTGAAACAAAATAACTGGCATTTTTAAATTGAATTAAAATAATCCCGAATCAATCGGATAAAAATATGCAAGCATTAACAAACAGGGTAAAGCAGGTTGACAGGAGGAAAATGAACTTCTTTGAGAAGCTTTATTTAATTGCCATTTTTAAAGGTATGCTCATCACTTTCATGCATATCTTTAAAAAGAAACCAACTATCAACTATCCGGAAAAGACCAGGCCATTCAGCCCTGTTTTTCGCGGACTGCAAATTTTAAACAGGGATGAAGAAGGGCGTGAAAACTGCACCGCTTGCGGTTTGTGTGCTGTTGCCTGTCCGGCAGAGGCCATAACAATGGAAGCTGCCGAAAGGCAACCGGGCGAAGAAAATTTATACAGGGAAGAAAAATATGCAGCCAGGTACGAGATCAATATGCTGCGCTGTATCTTTTGTGGGTTATGTGAAGAATCCTGCCCAAAAGATGCCATTTATTTAAGCGAAACTTTTGCGCCATCTGATTACCAGCGCAAACAATTCATTTATAATAAAAAGGATTTATTAATACCACATCCCAAAGAAGATCCGGAAGCATATAAAAAAGCATTGGGTAACAGGGCAAAAAAAGAAACGGTTAATTAAAGAGTATGAGCATCACAGAAATATTATTTTGGGGTTTGTCTGTTTTGGCTTTATTCAGCGCCATAATGGTAGTTGCCAGTAAAAGTCCGGTGCACAGCATATTATTTCTTATTGTAGTATTCTTTGCTATTTCGGGTCATTATATTTTATTGAATGCACAGTTTTTAGCCATTGTAAATATCATTGTGTATGCAGGTGCCATCATGGTGTTGTTTTTATTTGTGGTGATGCTGATGAATTTGAATGCAGAATCGGAGCCCAGGAAAAACAGGATGATACAATTTGCAGGATTGATATCCGGGGGCTCTTTATTTCTCGTTTTAATTGCTGCCATATCACAATCAACAGAGGCAGGCAATATAGTACAGATGGGTGTTGGCAACAGCGGCCTTATCAAAAATTTGGGAATGGTTTTATTTAAAGATTATGTAATACCGTTCGAGATCAGCTCGGTATTGTTTTTAAGTGCGATGATAGGAGCGGTGGTGATTGGTAAAAAGGAGAAATAAAATTTATAACACGAATTTAAACGAATTACACGAATTGAATTTTGGTTTAAAAACATATTCCGGTTTTAAAGATTAGATAATTCGTGTAATTAGTGTAATTCGCATAATTAGTGATATGGAGATCAAATGGTACATCGGTTTGGCAGTTGCATTGTTCTGCACCGGGATAGTGGGGGTACTTACCCGCCGCAATTCCATCATCATTTTTATGTGTATTGAGTTAATGCTTAACTCTGTTAATTTATTATTGGTGGCATTTTCAAAAATGCATGCTGCATCGGCAGTGGCACAAATTAATCCATCGGTGGTAAGCGATGCACAGGTTTTTGTATTTTTTATTATGGTGGTAGCAGCAGCAGAAGTTAGCGTAGGCCTTGCTATCATAGTTATGTTATATCGAAATACACATTCTGTAGATGTGAATTTTTTAAACAGGTTAAAAAACTAAAATTCTCTTTGTAAGAGAACGAGCGTATGAATAATGTTTTTCAATTAGTTTGGTTGATACCTTTACTCCCTTTGTTAGGCTTTTTACTCAATGGGCTGGGCCGTAAACGGGTATCAAAAACAATGGCCGGCATTATCGGCAGCGGAACAGTGTTTATTTCTTTCCTGCTAAGCGTAGCTGTTTTTTTTACTGTTAAAAACGGCAATACACATATTGCTCATTATTTCGATTTTATTAATATTACAGCACTTAAAATTGGTTTCGATTTTCAGATAGACCAGCTTACTTCCATCTTCTTATTAATTATTACCGGTGTGGGATTTTTAATTCATGTGTATTCAACATCATACATGAAAGATGAAGAACCCAAAGATTTTGCAAAGTATTTTGCCTTCCTGAATCTTTTTGTGTTCTCTATGTTGCTGTTGGTAATGGGTGCCAACTTTGTAATTATGTTCATGGGTTGGGAAGGCGTGGGGCTTTGTTCTTATTTACTTATTGGCTACTGGTTTAAAAATACCAGTTATAATATTGCAGCAAAAAAAGCTTTCATCATGAACCGCATCGGCGACCTTGGTTTTTTGCTTGCTGTATTTTGGCTGGTAACAAAACTTGGTACGGTAGATTATCATGAAGTGTTTGCCAATGTTTCAAAATTATCTGTTACAGATATTACCGGCATAACGATGTTATTATTTGTTGGTGCCATGGGTAAAAGTGCACAAATTCCTTTGTACACCTGGTTGCCCGATGCCATGGCCGGCCCAACACCCGTGAGTGCTTTAATACATGCTGCAACAATGGTTACTGCCGGTATCTACATGATTGCCCGCAGTAACATTTTGTATACCATGGCGCCGGTTACGCAAAGCGTTGTTGCCATTGTTGGGTTATCAACTGCAATTCTTGCAGCCACAATCGCTTTAAAACAAAACGATATTAAAAAAGTGTTGGCTTACTCTACCGTAAGCCAGTTGGGTTATATGTTTTTAGCATTAGGCGTTGGGGCTTACACCGGCGCTGTGTTTCATGTAATGACACATGCATTTTTTAAAGCGCTGTTATTCCTTGGTGCCGGCAGTGTTATTCATGCCATGAGTGGCGAACAGGATATCCGTAATATGGGGGGATTAAAAAAATACATGAATGTAACG
>JANNYY010000556.1:0-7972 GCA_031410355.1 Chitinophagaceae bacterium
CACTTCAGGGTAATGAAACAACTGGGTAAAAAACCAGAGCAGGCAATGCAGCAGGTTCAGGCGGCCTAGCCCCCTCTCGAACTTCGTTCCTTCCCTTAGCAGGGAACCCCGAAGGTGGAAGAAAGCACAAGATTGAAGCGAAGATTAATTGCATATAAATCTATAGCTTTTAAGGTTTATATTTTGCCTGCTGAAAAATTGTTTCCGCATTTGTAGTCATTAATGCTGCCAAACTTAATTTTGGATTTTTCTGCATGAATTTTTTTACGATCTGCCATCCGGTAAAGCTGCCGATATTTCCTGGCGATCCTTCTCCCAGTTCCTGTGTTTTTGGCCCTTCGCCTATATAGTTTTTGATGATGTTATTATCAATGGTTTGTAAAAAATTGTTTTGTACAAAAAGGTCCCATACCGAGTTTTCATGTTCATACACCGCTTTTAACTGGTCTTTAGTGTATCCAATCAATTTATATTCTTCTGTTTTTGGCAAGAGTTTGCTTAGTACAAAAAGCCGTTTCCCTTTTTCAACCATTTGCTGTACCAATGCCCTGTCTTCCATTTTTTCAGGATACAGGTCGTTTAGAATATTCTTCATACAGTTAACCGCAATATAACCGGGCTCAAAACGGTTGCTGATATATTCAGGATAGGTTTCCTGTACAAAAGATGATCTGTACAACGGAAAATTCTTTCCGAGGTGCTGCTGTAAACCAACAATGATAGCATCATCACTAAGTATATCTCCATATCCGTCAATAGGCCCAATATAGGTTATAAGCTTTTTACGGTCTTTATAATTTGGAAAATAATATTTTACAAACTGCAGGCCCTGTTTTATTTCATTTTCATAAGGCGTAAAATCTTTAAAAATATTCTGAGCAGTATCATACACCTGCCTGTAAGCTGTAATAAAACCAAGTACATAATCCGCAGTGCTGTCTGCCGACCACTTGGGGTCAGCATTTAAAATGGTAGCTAAAAAATTCTCTCCAAACGATGGGTACCTTGCCAGCAGCAGATCAAGGTTTGCGGTAAAATTTGTAGTGTCGGTAGTAAACAGGTCTTTCTCAAAACGCATGCTGTTTAATTCAATTTTTATGTTTGAGGTATCAGGCGTTTTATCTGCATTATTACAGGAATAAAAAAATAAAAAAATAAAAAATAAATATTTCATAATTTTTAATTTGGCCACTAATGGCACTAATTTACACTAATGATAAATATTTAAGTACACTTTAAAAAAAGGTATACAATTTTTTTAAGAGAAGGTTAATTTGCTAATCTCTTAATTTCTAATTTACTTCTGCCGAAATTTATAATTAATCCAAGACGGCAAGCCGATAGCTTGAGATAATTAATTGTCTGGGCAACGTCTTCGTTTGAAATGCTTTCTTTGGATTTTACTTCCAAAACTATTTTATCGTACACAACAAAGTCAGCATAGAATTTTTTTCGTAAAAGATGCTTTTTGTAGTAAACCGGATATTCTTTTTCTCTTTCATATTGAATCATGCGGTCATCGAGTTCCCACTCATGGCTTCTTTATATATTATTTCTAATAAGCCAGGCCCTAATTCATTATGAACTTCCATACAAATACCTGCAAGTTCATAGGCCTCATCTTTAAAGATTAAATCAACCATTGTTAGTTTTTACAAATATCTGTTTTTCATGTGTTTTTTTGTATTTATTAGTGTTAATTCATGCCATTAGTGGCTTATTTTTGGGGCATGAAAATATTTCTAGCACAGCAAAACTATCACATCGGCAATTTTGAAAGCAATACGCAAAAAATTATCAGTGCCATTGAAATTGCAAAACAGCAGGGCGGCGACCTGATCGTTTTTAGTGAGTTGAGTGTTTGCGGCTATGCCCCACGTGATTTCCTGGAATTTGAAGATTTTATAAATAAAAGTTATGCGGCTATTGATGTTATAAAACAACATGCCAGTACCATTGGCGTACTGGTTGGGGCACCAGATAGAAATAAAGTTAGGGAAGGAAAAGATCTGTTTAATGCCGCATATTTATTGTACAAAAATGAAATAAAAGGCATTGCACATAAAACCTGCCTGCCCAACTATGATGTGTTTGATGAGTACCGCTATTTTGAACCTGCGTATGAATGGAATGTAATGGAATTTAAAGGCAAAAAAATTGCCGTAACTATTTGTGAAGATATCTGGAACCTTGGCGATAATCCTTTATACCGCAACTGCCCCATGGATGAATTGATGAAGCAGCAACCGGATGTAATGATCAACTTATCTGCCTCGCCATTTGATTATACACATGATGAAGACCGCAAAGCAACCATAAAATCGAATGTATTAAAGTATAAACTTCCATTGTTTTACTGCAATGCTATTGGCAGCCAGACAGAGATTGTTTTTGATGGCACTTCTTTGGTTTTTGATGCTGCCGCTAATCTTTGTGGCAGGTTACCCAGTTTTGAAGAGTCTGTTCAGTCATTTATTTTGAATGATGATGGAACCATTGATGCACCTGTGATAGAGCCCGCCAGCCGCGTGCCTGATAAATTACTTGAACCACCCGGATTGGAAGAGTGCCTGAATATTAAGCAGGTGCATGATGCCATTGTTTTAGGCATCAAAGATTATTTTACCAAGATGGGATTTAAAAAAGCCATACTCGGCAGCAGTGGTGGTATTGACAGCGCTGTTACTTTAGCACTAGCCTGTACTGCTTTGGGAAAAGAAAATGTTACAGCAGTGCTGATGCCTTCTCAATTTTCTTCAGGCCATTCGGTGAGTGATGCAGAAAAGTTAAGTTTGAACCTGGAAAATCCTTACGATATTATTGCCATACAAAATATTTATAACAATTTTTTAAATGAACTGAAACCCATTTTTAAAGACTTGCCATTTAGCATAGCCGAAGAAAATATACAAAGCCGAACAAGAGGAAATTTATTAATGGCCATCGCCAATAAATTTGAATACATCCTGTTAAACACCTCAAACAAAAGTGAACTGGCAACGGGCTATGGAACTTTATACGGCGATATGGCTGGCGGGCTGGGCGTTTTAGGCGATTGTTATAAGTTGCAGATTTATGAATTGGCGAAATACATAAACAGGGATAAAGAAATAATACCTGTAAACATCATTACCAAGCCGCCAAGTGCAGAACTTAGGCCGGGGCAAAAAGATTCAGATTCTTTACCTGCTTATGAAGTGCTTGATAAAATCTTATATCAATATATTGAACGCAGGCAGGGCCCTAATGAAATTAAAGCACAGGGTTTTGATGCAGCATTGGTTGATCGTGTTTTAAAAATGGTAAACATTAATGAATACAAACGCAACCAGTTTTGCCCCATCATTCGCATTTCGCCAAAGGCTTTTGGGGTGGGCAGGAGAATGCCGATAGTTGGGAAATATTTAAGCTGATTTTTTTTAAACTGGTTGTTTATTCTTTTCCAATAATCTCTGAACCAGCAATTTGTTTTCTTTCTTTAAACTTTTTGCCTGTAAAAAATAAACCAGGGCTAAGACAGGGAAAATAATTAACAGTAGAAGCAAAATAAAGATAAATATCCATTCGGCACCGCCCGGCATGGATAAAAGAAAATCAGTCCTGAACATGATTAAAATTTTAGAAATTAAACAATGTTTTTTTAAATCTTCTCCACCGTCACCGCCGTTCCATAAGCAAGCACTTCATTAATACCGGCCATCACTTCATTGGCATCGTACCGCATGTTTATGATGGCATTGGCGCCACGTTCGTTGGCATTTTGCAGCATCAACTGGTAAGCCTCTTCTCTTGTTTTTTCGCAAAGCTCTACATAAATGCTGATCTTGCCGCCTACCAGCGACTGAAAAGCGCCCCCGATATTTCCAAATAAACTCCGGCTTCTAACAGTAATGCCTCTTACCAGCCCCAGGTGTTTTGTAATGCGGTATCCTTCCAAAGTATTTGATGTTGTAACTAATTGCTGATCTATCATAATTAATATTTTAGCTAAAGTTAGATTGATTTTAACAAAGTTTTGCGCTGTTCATAAAAACGGCTAAATATTTGTTCGGCATAGTTCGTATTTTGCGACCTCACCCCAACCCGGCCTCCTCTATCTCCCCCGAAGGGGGAGGAAATGGAGGAGACGGAAGTGGTAGATATAAGCAAAGAACGAAAACAATAAACAATACATAATCTTCTCCGTAATAGTTCACCCTATTCCTGAGCGTAGTCGAAGGGCAGGGGGCGGAGGGGGTAAAAAATAAAACCTATGGTTCAAACATCTGAAGACATTCGTTTGCTGAACGAAAAAATTACACACGCATCCGGATTTGTTACCCGAATTAATGATGAATTAAGTAAAGTAATTGTGGGGCAACAATCCATGATTGAAAGATTACTGATTGGGCTATTAAGTAACGGACATGTATTGCTGGAAGGTGTACCAGGCCTTGCAAAAACCCTCGCAATAAAATCGCTGGCGCAGGCTGTACATGCAGCTTTCAGCCGTATTCAGTTTACGCCCGACCTGTTACCTGCCGATGTGGTGGGTACCATGATCTATAACCAGGCAAAAAATGAATTCATGGTTCGCAAAGGGCCAATCTTTTCTAATTTTATTTTAGCCGATGAAATTAACCGTGCTCCTGCAAAAGTGCAAAGCGCCTTGCTGGAGGCGATGCAGGAAAGGCAGGTAACAATTGGAGACACAACCTATAAACTGGAAGAACCTTTTTTAGTTTTGGCTACACAAAATCCTATTGAACAGGAGGGCACTTATCCATTGCCCGAAGCACAGGTTGACAGGTTTATGCTGAAGGTAGTAGTAGATTATCCAAGCAAGCCGGAGGAGCAACTGATCATCCGTCAAAATACATTGGGGCTGAGTTTTCCGCCAATAAATGCCGTGGCATCAACCAGCGAAATTTTAACCGCAAAAGAACTGGTACGCCAGGTTTATCTTGATGAAAAAGTGGAGAATTATATTTTGGATATTGTATTTGCAACACGTTTCCCCGATAAATACAACTTACCAAAATTAAAACCACTTATTGGTTTTGGAGGATCACCGAGGGCAAGCATAAATTTAGCACTGGCTGCAAAAGCTTATGCATTTTTAAATAACAGGGCATTTGTAATTCCGGAAGATGTAAGAGGTATAAGTAAAGATGTGTTGAGGCATCGCATAGGATTAACTTATGAGGCAGAAGCAGAAAATGTAAATGTGGAACAGATCATCAACGAAATTTTAAGGGTAGTAAATGTGCCATGATACTCACAACTGAAGAAATATTACGAAAGGTAAGAGAACTTGAAATAAAAAGCAAGAAGATCACTACGCATTTATTTACTGGTGAGTATCATTCTGCTTTTAAAGGAAAGGGTATGAGTTTTAGAGAAGTGAGGGAATATTATGCCGGTGATGATGTGCGTTTTATTGACTGGAACGTAAGTGCAAGGTTTAGCCACCCGTTTACCAAGGTTTTTGAAGAAGAAAGAGAATTAACGGTGATGCTGTTGATTGATACCAGCGCCAGTAATTTATTTGGTACAGTGGCCAAACAGAAAAAAGACCTGATCGTGGAAATGGGTGCTGTACTTACTTTTAGCGCCATTAACAACAATGATAAGGTGGGTGTTATTTTCTTTAGTGATAAAATAGAAAAATACATTCCTCCTAAAAAAGGCAGGCAGCATGCTTTGTATATTGTACGTGAACTATTAACTGTTGAAGCAAAAAAACAGGGTACCAACCTGGATGATGCCATTAAGTTTTTCAGCCGGGCAGTAAAGCAACGCAGCATAGCTTTTATATTGAGTGATTTTTTAACAACCGGTTACGACGACGACCTTAAAGTGATAGGCAATAAACATGATGTGATTGGCATAAGGGTTTACGATAAAATGGATATGCAACTCCCTGATGCCGGCCTGCTGCAGGTGCAGGATGCAGAATCAAACAAAAATGTATGGATAGACAGCAGTGATGAACTGGTGCGCTACAATTACCAGCAGCATTTTATGGAGCAGAGTGAATTGAGTAAAAATTATTTCAGAAAAGCAGGGGCCGAGCTGTTGCATGTGCGTACTGATGATGACTATGTAAAAATATTGCAGCAGTTTTTTATTAAAAGAATATGAAAAGCAAAGTTGTCCGTTGAGCGTTGTTCGTTGATCGTTTGCGAAGAATAGAAGCTGGTTTTGCAGGAAGCCGGACAACGGACAATAATCAACCGACAACGATTTAATTGAAAGCCTACATGACGAGCAGAAAGAATCATTGGAATTTGATACGTACCGGATTAACAGCCTGTTTTTGTTTTTGTGTGCAATTCATTTTCTGTCAAACGGTGCAAACCATTACCGACAAAAAAGATATTTTAATTGGGGAGCAGATCAAACTTACCATAAAAGCCAGCTTACCGCTTAATGCCGCCGGTTTAAACAAATGGCTTATAATTCCAGATTCAATACCACATTTTGAAATTGTAGAAACAGGTAAGATAGATACCATAAATTTTAAAGACAATTCCAAAGCAATTGAACAAACAATAACAGTCACGGGTTTTGATTCGGGCAGGTGGGTGTTTCCGGCATTGCCTGTTGAGTTTTCGGCAGCCGCAGCGCAACCTGATCAAATAGTAAAAACCGATTCTTTTTATGTGAATGTTTCTTACTCGCCACCCGACAGCACCAACCAGTTGAGAGATATAAAACCAATCATTAAGGTTTCGGTAATAAATTATTTCTGGTATTATATTATTGGAGGCATTGTATTGTTGCTGATAATTATTTTTTTATTGTACAGGTATTTTAAAAAGAAAAAGAAATCAACCCCTGCAGCAACTGTTTCTAAACTTTCGCCTTATGAGGAAGCGATGGAGGAGCTAAAAAAACTTGATCAGTTTAATTTGCAGGATACAGCGGAAATAAAAGTTATATTTTTAAAATAGTCGAAAAGCAAATTAGTTTAGAGGTTTAGGGTTTAGAAGTTTAGAGGCTTCTGTTAAATTAATTGTTTCCTTTATTTTTTTTAGGCTGTCTTCGCTTTGGTTTGATAAGGGCAGGTATTTAGCAAACTTTACTGCATCACTACAGCGCAGTGCCGTTGCCAGGTCTGAAACAGTTTCAGTTGGTAAATTAACTTCCTTCATGCTGATCAAAAGATCGCTGGTTGTTTTGTTTAAAAGATTAAGATGTTGTTTACGCCCCAGGTAATTTTTAAAAATAGCCGATAGCCTTGTATGATACAATTTTATTTCCGCTGCATCCTGCAAATTAAACTGATCAAGTTTTTTTAGCTCCTCCATCGCTTCCTCATAAGGCGAAAGTTTAGAAACAAGTGCTGCAGGTGTTAATTTCTTTTTCTTGGTAAAATACCTGTACAATAAAAAAATAATTATCAGCAACAGCACAATTCCCCCAATAATATAATACCAGAAATAATCTATTACCGAAACCTTTATGATTGGTTTTATGTCTCTCAACTGGTTAGTACTGTCTGGTGGCGAGTAAGAAACATTTACAAAGAATGAATCGGTTTTTATTATTTGAGATGGTTGGCTGCCAGCCCCGGAAAACTCAACAGGCAAAGCCGGAAACACCCACCTGCCCGAATCAAAACCCGTTACTGTTATTGTTTGTTCAATAGCTTTAGAATTGTCTTTAAAATTTATGGTATCAATCTTACTTGTTTCTACAATTTCAAAATGCGGTATTGAATCTGGAATTATAAGCCATTTATTTAAACCTGAAGCATTAAGTGGTAAACTGGCTTTTATTGTAAGTTTGATCTGCTCCCCAATTAAAATATCTTTTTTGTCGGTAATGGTTTGCACCGTTTGACAGAAAATAAATTGCACACAAAAACAAAAACAGGCTGTTAATCCGGTACGTATCAAATTCCAATGATTCTTTCTGCTCGTCATGTAGGCTTTCAATTAAATCGTTCTCAGTTGATTGTTGTCCGTTGTCCGGCTTCCTGCAAAAC
>JANNYY010000557.1:0-7528 GCA_031410355.1 Chitinophagaceae bacterium
GCCCCTGATGACCCGGGGCGCCGGCGTAAGCTTCCAGCAATTTAAGGGCCTCAATAACCGTATTGCTGGCTTTCCGCAGTATGCTGCACTCCATAATCAAATGTGGACGCTTTCCCTGGGTTCTATGCACGTAATAAAGAATTTTGTTTCCCAGCTTTCTGTAACCGCAGGCAGCAGTTTAACCGGCCACCCCGATGAAAAAAGCAGTACCATGCGTTTTCTATCCGGTGGTTTTGATATGGGTTATGATGTAATACCTGCCGACAGGGTAATGCTTTACCCATTAGTTGGGATTGGTGCCGAAAACTACCACGCTATCTTTTACAAAGATGTTAATGCGGTTACATTTAATGATGTGGCCAATTCGCCAGCCGTGCAGAATAATATCCGCAGTGTAAAATTTATTAATACATTTTTTACCTACCGGCTTGGGCTTGGTATGGCATTTAAGGAACCCAAAGGCAATCATACCATTGGCCTGCAGGCCGGGTATACCGCGGGCTTTAAAGATAAAAGCTGGAAGAGCCGCGAAAACCAGACACTTGCCGGTGCACCTACCGATGGTTTAAAGCGTTTTGCAGTTTCGCTGGTGCTAACCGGGGATATGATGATGGGGAAAAAATAAAGAGCGTTTTATTTTTATAAGAAAGGTATGGCTGGCCATACCTTTCTTAATTTCTAACAGGGTGTAACTTTCAAAATTCATCCTGAAAAAAAATCATCCGGGTTAACCGTTTAATCTTTAGTTTGCATCCTGTATCTTTATTTCCCCGCAATCTAAAAATTGCACACCTAAATAACTATAAATAAAACTCATGAAGCAAATTAAAAAAGCCTGCCTTGCTTTGTTATTGCTGGCCAGCGCACATGCAGTAAATGCCCAAACGGTTGACGAAGTGATTGATAAGTTCATTACCGCATCAGGGGGAAAAGAAAAACTAATGGCGCTGAATTCTTTAAAGATGGAGGGTTCACTCCTCACAACGCAGGGAGCCGAGGTGGGCATCCTCATAACGGTATTGAATGGTAAAGGATCAAGAACAGATATTTCCATTCCCGGTATGGCCGAAGGTTACCGCATCATGACACCCACCAAAGGATGGAATTTTTTACCCTTCCAGGGAATGACGGCACCGCAGGAAGCGGATGAAGACCAGGTAAAAATGCAGCAGAGCCAGCTTGACCTGCAAACACCATTTTTAAATTATGCGGCAAAGGGCCATAAAGTGGAATTGCTGGGTAAAGAAAAAGTGGATGGGGCAGATTGTTATAAAATTACTATTACTTATAAGAATGGCAAAGCGGCTACCCTGTTCATTGATGCCACTACTTATTACCGGGTAAAGTCCATAATCAATGTTAAAATTAACGGGAAAGATACAGAGGTGGTAAACACTTATTCTGATTTTAAAAAAACGCCCGAAGGCTACCTGTTCCCTTATTCACAAACCAACGCAACCGGTACAATCAACTACACTACCATTGAGATCAATAAACCGGTAGATGAAAATATTTTTAAAGTTAATTAGTTTATGGCAGATAGCAGCCGCTTTCCAATCAAAGGCGCTGCTATGAACCATGATCGTGTGGGCTATCTGATCATTTTGTTGACGTCAACAAAATGGTCAGATAATTTTTCGCCAGCATTCATACAAGATTCTTTTGTCTTGTTAACAGCATTTAAAAAATTCCGCCATTGGGTGTAGCCCAATATGTACTGAAACTTCCTTGCACTCCAGCATTAATGCCTTTATAATTATAGCAAAACTCCCAGGCAAACCAGATATCATTTCACCAGGTGCTAAACAGAATTTTTCTTATCAGCATTTGATATCTCTTTGTAAAGAGCCGGAAGTTTTAATTTAAACCAATCAGGAAGTTCTTTCTCTTTAACTGAATAATCCGGCTTGCCGTTAAGAAAAACCGCCAACAGCTTTGGGTTTATGCTTTCTGAAGTATCAATTATTTGTATGGAATCCGGTGTGGTATATCGTTTGTTTAGCTGGTAAAGATTGCCCAGGAAATTTCTTTCAATTTCATAAGGAGGCACAGTATGCCCTCCCATAACTGCCCTTTCAAATACCCGTTCTGCCGACAATGCAATACTATTCAAACCCAAAAAAATAAAATGAATACTATATCCGGCTGCTTTAAATCTTTGTGGGGTTATCCAGTTACCATCTTCGGGAAGATGCCCCTCATAAATAAAATGGTCTTTATTTTTTATTGCTGCAGCTACACAGTCTTCAAAATATTCATGCAGCCATTCTAATGCAATACGGCCTGCTTCTTTGTAAGAAGGTGTTTGTGCAGGGAAAGCCGTCGCCGCTTTTGCATAAAAAGTTTGTCGCCATCAAAAACATTATATCCTTGTAATTTTTCAGGAAGATAAGAAGCGCCAAAACTGGATTTTCCTGCACCGTTTGACCCTGTTATAATGTACAAACCGGCCATTAGATCAAGCCAGGTTTAAGCTACGCTTTAATGCAGTTATTTCTGCATTGCTAAGTTGATGAATTGTGTAGTATTCGTAGTTTTCAAAATTAATAGAAGAAAGTGTGATGGAGCCATCGGGGTATTCAAGATAAAACTGTCCTTTTGGTAAATGGTTCAGGTTAATCATAAATGGATGGCCCAGTTTATGTTTTTGCCTGCGCAGCAGCCGTACTGCATCTAAACCGTTTTGTATAAGTTGATCTGTATTCATTTTTCTTTATCAAAAATAATACAAAAGCTCATAAGCCGTACCATTTATTATTGATAAAAAATACAGGCTGTTGTAAATTTACTGCATGGCAGATGTACATACAAAAGCGCAGCGCAGTTTTAACATGAGCCGCATACGCAGCAGCAATACAAAACCCGAAATGCTGGTGCGTAAATTTTTGCATGCAAATGGTTACCGTTACAAGCTGCACGATAAAAGACTCCCCGGCAAACCAGATATTGTTTTACCCAAATACAATACAGTAATTTTTGTGCATGGCTGCTTTTGGCATGGGCATACAAACTGTAAATATTTTGTGGTGCCTAAAACCCGTACAGCCTGGTGGACAGATAAAATTGCCCGTAACAAAACCAATGATATAAAAGCAATAAAAGCTTTAAAGAAAGATGGGTGGAAGGTGATTGAGATTTGGGAATGTAAATTGAAGGCTGCAAAAGTTGAAGCCACATTAAAATCTCTCATTAAATACCTGTAGCCTGGAAGTAAAAGTTGAAAATAAAAAAACCACATGGTATCTATGTGGTTTACAGTATTGAGTATCGGGTTTATTTACTTTTTCTGAATGTTTGGGGCAAACCATTCTTTTTTATAAATAATGCGGCATTTTCTGCTTTCTTTTTAAAAACAGGTTCTTTGCTGTAATCCCTCATTTTCTTTACAACAGTTACATTGCTAACCTTTTCTTTGATTGTTGCCGTTGACATGATTTTTATTTTTACCTGATCAAATTTACAATTTTTGTTTTGCTTTGCAACTGGCAAAAGCAAAATAACCTTACCCATAAATAAATAATTACGAAGCATCAACATCTGGTTGGTGCTTTTTATTTACTACTTGTGTTTTAAAACATACCGCTTTATTATTTACAACAAAATAAGTTTGAAGCAACACCTAAACGTGACTTAAATGCAAATATACTTTAAGTCACATAAGGTAGTATTGCTGTATGGATATTAAAATCAAAATAGGGCTGCGGATTAAGGAAATACGCACCGAAAAAGAAATGTACTTATGAAACAGTTGGAAATAAAACCGCTTGGAATATTTTTAATGAACGACCAGCCATTTACTTGCCCCCAGTGTGGTACGAGATGTAATGAGATTGGCAACTTTTACCATACTAATGCAAAACTGTTGATCGATCAATGCTTGAATAAAAATTGTGGTTTTATTTGTGGAGAGGAGGAAGATGAAGAATTTCTAAATTCCCTTTAGCCCACACGCAACTAAGTATTCGAAAATTGGATCATAAAATTCAGGTGATCTTGTTTCATCTTCGGAATCGCCTTTAGGAACATAAATTATCATTCCTTCTCTCGCCCTAGTCATAAGCACTCGATATTTATTTTTTATAAATTCCTTTTGTGTCTGTTTGTTTACACTTTTCCACTTAGTGCCTCCAAAAGATTGGTACTGCCAATTGTTATTCTCAATAATAAAATCAGCATCCCAACAAGTACATGTCCAATCTAATTCAAGCCCTTGAATTTTAAAATCTTTTCCAGCCAATTCTAGAAAATTAGATGACCTTATATCTTCCGATGGGTTCAAAAACCAATGCGTCTCATCTAATAATATATCAACATCAATACCATCCGCTCTCAGTCTTCGTCCACCTGAACTAGCTACAAGCCCAACCCTTCTTGTCCCAAGTCTTTTTGTTTTTAAAAAAACTTTTGCCTCTTCAAGGCTTCTTGTAATGTAAATTGGGAATCCGCTCAAATATTCATTATTAATTTGAAACGCTTTTTCCATTTCAAAATCCAAAACCGCATTCACCCAATCTGAAAGCTTTTCAGCATTATACGATCTGATTGAAACTGATAAATGAAAATCATTATCAGCTTTTATAATCACGTCTTTAGGTAAATGGTTGAATAATGGTTTATGAGCAGAAAAATCTTTACTCTTAATTAAGAAAGGTGATATGTAAACTCTCCAATCATTAAATTTTTTACTTATCGCTTTACCCCATTCTTGTAAGCCTGATTCTCCAGTGTTTATTTCTTGTCCGCCGCCTATAAGAGCAACAATAGCACACCAACCTCTATGGCGATTCATTATTTCAAAAAGAATATGGGGTTCAGATTTTTGATACCGGCCCTCTGATTTTTTAATTTTATGTTCTTTGCTCCACGCTCTTTGCGCTTCATCAAAAATTAATATTTTAGTTTCGGGAACCTCTTTTTTAGAAAAATAATAAGTATCAATAAATGTATGAACCTTCTCAAGAAAGGTTGATATTCTTTTAACTTCATTTTCTTTAGCTTCCTTTTCGCCTCTTTTATATTTTTTTAATAAATCTCTTTTTAAAGCCTCTCTTAACACATTAATAAGTGGAACATTTCCGGAAAGAAATGTTGCTAAAGATGAACCCTCAGACTGGAATTCATCTAAATGTGCAATGTTTAAACCAGCTAAAGTTTTACCTGCGCCAGGTACTCCTGTAATAAAGCATATTATTTTTGTGTTATTAACTTTAGCTTCTCGTATAGCATTGACAACAGCATTAGTTGTTTTATTCAAATTATCAATACCTGCGTGATGTCTGGTTATATCTTCAACGCTTTGACCTTTATACAAAGTCATTACAGCTTCTATAATAGTTGGTGTTGGAGAATAAGCACTTTGATCCCATTTTTTATAGTCAATTTTTTCATGAGTATCAGAATCAAATTCTAAAATAATCTCGATCGCTTTAATTAGGTTTTCTTTTGTGCATTTTATTACGTTCTGTACAAGTTTTGCTTCTACAACAATACCATTCAAATTTTTTCCTGTTCCCGGGGAAAGCAAAATTGGAAAAATTTTCTTGTCTCGGCTTTCTTTATGAAAATCTCTTAAATCAAGGCAATAGTCTTCAAGCTGTATTTTACCGGCATTGCTAGTTTTGTCACTATATTTAAATTCAACAACAATTATTTTAGACCCTAATATCAATACACAGTCAATTCTTTTTTCTCTTCGAGGTATTTTATACTCGAAAAGCAGTGCAGAGTTTTTGGGTAACCTAATTTTAGCCTGCAAGTCTGTAAATACGTCTGATAAAATTTTAATAAATTCTTTCCAAGACTTTTCTTGTTGTTTGTTTAATTCATAAAAATTATCTAGATGGGCTGAGACAAGATTAGCAAATATCTCATTCTGACTTTGAGATAAAAATTGATTGACTGTAATACTATAAAATGCTGCCATTACTTTTTGAATTCTTTAGCGTTGAAAAATTCAGTAATGGAAATATCCAATGCTTTAATTAGTCGTTCTAAGATTTCAACCGAAACATTCCTTCGTCCATTTTCCACATCAGTTACATAAGTTCTGTCAACCTCTGCTTTGTATGCTTGGGTTTCCTGAGAAAGTTCAAGCTATTTTCTTAATTCCTTTATCCGCTGGCCGATTTTCAATTTAATATCCATACCAGGAAGGTCAAATATTGTGGCTTATAATACAACGGACTTTAAGGGTCATTTCTTAATTTGCAGAAAAAACTATGAATATTCTTTTTTGCTACAAATACAGAGATGGGGCTAATTACAAGCAATACAATGAAATTGTGTTTTATAATCCTTTAAAAAGAGAAGTAAAAGAAATCGAATTGATAATTAGAGAAAAGCTAATTGATGGACTATGGTTTGTTGCTGACTACTGGGTTATTCCAAATCAATTTTTTAAAGAATACATGTGGGATAATGAAATTGATCACACTTGGCATGAATTTGATGGAATTGAAGAAACGGAAGATGAAACGACAGAAAAAAATACAATTGAAGATTTTATTACTGCAATAAAAAAGACAACCTTACCTTGGTAAACCTGCTCAATAGAAATAATGTTGTACCAGAGAAATCGACGCCAATGCAGCTTAATAAATTTAAAAATGCCGGTAACAAAAAAATACTAATAAAGCGAAGCTTTTAATTCTTCTACGTCCCCCTCAATTCACAAAAACTCAGTTCTAGCTGTCCGGGCCTGATATCTATAAACTTACTCTTTCTTAAATACGCCAGCGCATGAAGTGCGGCATTTACTTAAAGATGGGGGTAACAATTTATGCGCTTTGTTTATATACTTCCGTAATCATTCTTTTAATTTTAAAAAAAATCATCATGAAAAAGTTATTTAAATTATTCATTCCTGTGCTGGCTTTGTTCAGCCTGTTCTTTGCTTCCTGCGAAAAGGAAAAAACTGCCGCCGATCCCAATGCAGTATTCTGGATCAATTACAAATACACTGCCCAGCCGCCAAACCAGGCTTCAGGTTCGGGCAGCGGCAACATTGCAAACGGAATTGTTCATGCGGTGTATTTGCTTGATCCCTACCTGCACGGTTCGGGAATTTGCCAGGGTGGCAAATGGAGTTTCACGGTAAAGCCAAATCCTAAGACTGCAACATTTGCGGCAACACAGGACCAAAAAACCGGTGCCGTAACCTTTATTGGCGGTTCATCCCCGGCCACGTATGAGATCACTATTACCTACACCTGTCCGGATGGATCATCTTATTCAGCAACCATTTCGATTACTATGTAATCCGGACCGGATGCGAATACCGGTGTTTGTAATCTTACCGCCCATAAAAACAGAACCTTTACGATCAAATTCACTTACACCTGCCCCAACAGTTCATCAACTTCGGCTATCATTACCATTGTTGTTACCCAAGCGGCCTGGCTTACCAAAATATCTTCTCATTGCGGTGATGAAGATATTTTTTTTTGGCTTAAGCAAAGCAGTTTCAATTCCTCAACGCCTTCATCAGTTCCGGAAAACTCCCTTCAAACTGCTCCGGCCTCACGTCTAT
>JANNYY010000558.1:0-6505 GCA_031410355.1 Chitinophagaceae bacterium
TATTCCGATTATAATATTACGTGCCATAAAGAAATGTTTATGAGAATTGTAATAGCTCTCTTCACACTCCTTCAGATATTCAACGTTTGTATTGCACAGGATAAAAAAATTCCGGTGCAGATCAATAATCCCGGCAATCAAGTCGAACTGGTTGGGCAATTAGGAGAAAAACTTGGCACCACTGTAACTCTTCGGGGAATTATTGCAGAAGGGACCTTCATGGCAGATTATGGTAAACCGAATCTGGTGGTGCAGGTTATAAATGACTCATCAACTCAACATTTCATACAAATTCCTGTTTCGCCCTATTGGGGAAAATTTGGCGACAAACCTCTTCCTAAACTTAAAAATGGAGATACTTATCTTTTTCGTGCCTATGAAACCGGTGAGTTTGTTGGAATACCATCTGATGCCTACGAAGAAGCTAATATTATTTTGCAAACAAGAGGATTTTTTTTCCAGAACAGGTTGGTTACAATTTCCCGAAAAAAAATTCAACCCATAGAATACTCCCCTATCAACTTCCTTGAACAAAAAGCACTATTCTCTGGAGTTGCGAAAAACGAAATGGATACAGCAGTGATACAGTCTTCAAAATGGAAATTGAATTTAGTTGGTTCCAGGAAATGGTCAGATTCAGAAATTGGAAAAGTCGCTGAAGTGTACGGTAAAATTCAACCAACAGAAGCAAAGGACATTTTTAATGTTGAAAACGGTGAACCCAGACTGGTAAAACTGGAGGATCAACTCGGCAAAACAGTAAAGTTGAGGGGAAGGGCTTTCAACATGAATGAGTATTGGTGGTTCAATTATCGTGGTACAGATATTTACGTTGAAAAAATGGATGAGCTACCGAATTGGACAGATAATCATTATCGCCCGATGGAAATAACTGGAACGTTGGAACAAGCCAAACTACCCAGGATAGATCAAATTTTAGTGAAGTCCGATCGTGATCTCAAATTGTATTATATAGTACGTAAAGCTAGCTGGACTCCGATAACAGAGTTGCTTACACCGGAGTTGCAGTTTCGATGACGATACAAGCATAACACTAAGCCGTGAACAAACCCGATAAATAATTTCCTTAACAATTTCTTTAGTCTCTACGCTGAAAAAATAAAATATCTTTGATTGATTAATCAAATAAACAGATAAGCCATACCCAAATCGTAAAATTTATTTTTTTGAATATCTACAAACTCAGCATATCATTTTTAGTTTTATTTTTTTTAACCACTGCAGCTATTGGCCAATCCTTTTCTATATCCGGAACGGTAATTGACGGCCATACCAAAGAACCCGTAAGTTTTGCTTCGGTTTATTTTGCAAGATCACCTGTTGGAAAAACAACCGACAGTGCAGGCCGGTTTTCTATTGTACTGAACAATTTTAAAGATGATACTTTAAAAGTGAGTTTTATTGGGTTTGAGATTTACAAAATACCTGTGAGCCATTTAGATAATAACAAAACACTTAGCATACAGTTAGAAAGAGGTGGCACAAGAGGCGAAGTTGTTGTAAAAGCAAAATGGAACCGCGGACTTTTTTTATGGAAAAAAATAATGAGCAAAAAGAAACAGTACAACCGATACGACCAGGCCAACTTTAGCTACGAAGCTTATAATAAGCTGGAGATTGATATTAAAAACTTTAATGCCGATAAAGCCAAAAAGAATTTTCTTTTAAAAAACTTTTCATTCATTTTTGATAACCTGGACAGTACCTCGGAAGCTGCTCCATTTTTACCGGCATACCTGGTTGAAAGCCTGAGTGATTATGCATACCAGGGAAGTCCCCGCAAATTTTACGAAAACATTAAGGCCAGTAAAACAGTGGGCTTTAAAAATGAAAGCTTCAGCAAGCTGCTGGGCGTAATGAACGAGAATGTAAGCATTTACAGCAATTATGTAAATGTAATGGATAAGGATTTCATCAGCCCTTTTAATGATAATGCAGACGCTTATTACAACTTTACCGTGCCCGATACACAGGTAGTAAACAACGGTAAATTATACCATTTTGTTTTCAGGCCAAAGCGTGCCGGGCAAAACACTTTTGAAGGCGATGCCTGGATTACTGAAAAAACTTACCAGATCACTAAAATTTCAATGTACCTGGGTAAAGATGCCAACATAAATTATATTGACCGTATCAGTGTTTTCCAGGAATATATACCCATCAACGATTCGGTAATATTTTTAAACCGTGATAAATTTTTTGCCGATTTTCGGGTGCTTGGCAAAAACTCTCTCACACTTATTGGGCGAAAAACAACATCGTATAAAGACATTGTTATCAACAGCGATTCTTTAACCGCCGCTTTTAAAGAACAGCATATTGAAGAAATAGTAAAAACAGAAAAAGTTGTTACCCAATCAGATTCTGCCTGGACAAACCTGCGGCACGATACCCTGTCAAAAAATGAAAAAGCCATTTATGCTACCATTGATAAATTACTGGAAATGCCCAAGTTTCAAAAGCTGCAGCGGAATTTAAAATTTTTTGCAGGCGGTTACCGCAATATTGGCAAATTTGAAATAGGGCCCTGGTTTAACTGGATAAGCGGCGATACCGTGCAGGGTACCAGGTTTAGGTTTGATTTGGGCACCAATAAAAAATTATTTAAAGATATTTACCTGCATGCTTACCTGGCTTACGGCACCAGGGATAAAAGATTTAAAGGACAGGCAGAAGGCTACTGGATTTTACAAAGAGCACCAAAGCGTGTTCGGCTGCATCTTTCATACCAAAATGATATTGATAACGGAATAAGCCAGGTTGGCGAGGTAAGCCAGGATAATGTTTTTTCTTTGGCCATTCGCAAACCAAATACCACCCGTAAGTTCATCAATGTAAAAGATATGAGGGTTGAATTTTTTAATGAGCTGGGTAAAGGTTTTTCTACGGAATGGTTTGTATCGCACAGGCAGTATACACCGCTGCGGAATTTACCGGCATTGTCAAATTATACCACAAACAGTGGCACCCCGCTAACTAATTTTGAAGTAGCGTTAAAATTACGTTTTGCTTATTTGGAAACATTTATTGAAACAGATTACAACCGGTATTCAATGGGAACCAAATACCCTGTTGCAGAACTAATGCTTGCAAAAGGGTTTGCAGGTGTTTTTAATAGTGCCTACAACTACACCAAGTACGCCCTTACGATAAAAGACTTCATGAAAATATCTCCCTATGGTACACTTTCCTATAAGGTTTTTGCGGGCAAAATACACGGATCAATGCCTTTCACCAATTTAGAGAATCACCCGGGGAATGATATTTATTATTATAATCGCAGTGCTTACAACCTCATGAACCGCTTCGAATATTTAAGTGATCAATATGCAGGTGCTAATGTTGAGCATAATATCGGTTCTGGTTTGTTCCGGTTTATACCCATCACCCGTAAATTAAAATGGCGCCAGTTCTGGAATGTGAAGGCACTGGTGGGTTCATTAAGCGATGATAATATCGCCATCAATAATAAAACAGGCACCTTTAAAACTTTAAATGGCAAATCTTATATTGAAGTGGGTACCGGTATTGATAATATCTTAAAAGTACTGCGTCTTGATTTTGTGTGGCGGCTCACACCTGCCCCTTCTTATGCGGGCACGGGTTCTAAATTTGGCGTATTCGGCAGCTTCTCATTCCAGTTTTAAGGAGAGGGCAATGGTCTTTAAGTCATTGGTCTTTATAAAAACATATCTCTATTTGTATATATTTCTGTGCAGCCTTTGGCAAAATATCCCCACTCCAATAAAATCAAATATCTTTACCAACAAAATTTAGCAGAACACATGGATAAAAACTTTAATCCAGATAAGCAACATACATTAGTTAATGCCGTAAGTATTTCGGGCAATGGCCTGCATACAGGTATTAATGTAGATATGATACTTAAACCAGCCAACCCTGGCTTTGGTTACCAGTTTCAGCGTAGTGATTTACCGGGAGCGCCCATAATTAAAGCAGATTGCGACCTGGTTACCGATACCTCCCGGGGAACAACATTGGTTAAGGGCGATTGTAAAGTAAGTACTGTTGAGCATATATTAGCTGCGCTGGTTGGTATGGGTGTAGATAACTGCCTGATAGATTTAAACGGACCCGAAATACCCATTATTGATGGCAGCAGTGCACCTTTTGTAGAAATAATTGCAAAAACAGGCATACTTGAACAGGATGCTGCAAAAGTCTGGTACACCCTCGATACCAATATTTCGTATTTTGATGAAGATAAAAAAGTAGAAATGACTGCCATGCCGGCAGTAAATTATCAGGTTACAACACTGATAGATTTTAACAGCCCGGTTTTAGGCACCCAGCATGCCAGTTTAAAAAACATTAAAGATTTTGAAACTGAAATTGCTCCATGCCGTACGTTTTGTTTTTTACACGAACTGGAGACGCTGCTGGACAACGATCTGATAAAAGGTGGTGATATAAATAATGCCATTGTAGTGGTGGATAAAACGCTGACCGATGAAGCAATAAACAGGCTTGCAAAAGCATTTGGCCGCGAAAAAATAGAAATAAAAAAAGGCTATTTAAATAATCTTGAACTGCGTTTTTCAAACGAACCCGCCCGGCATAAATTATTAGATATAGTTGGCGACCTGGCTTTGATCGGTTATCCCATCAAGACACATATCATTGCCAATCGCCCCGGCCACAGCAGTAATGTAGAATTTGCGAAGAAGATAAAACAGTACATCAAAAAAAACAGGCATACCAGGGATATTCCTGTTTATGATCCCAACCAGGAACCGGTATTTACACAGCAGCAAATTGAAAAAACACTTCCCCACCGCTACCCCTTTCTGCTGGTTGATAAGGTTATAAAACTTACAGATACGCTGATAGTTGGTATTAAGAATGTTACCATCAATGAATATTTCTTCCAGGGCCATTTTCCCGGCAACCCCATTATGCCTGGTGTTTTACAAATAGAAGCTTTGGCACAAACCGGCGGTCTTCTTTGTATTAATGCCATGCCCGACGGGCAATATGATACTTATTTTTTAAAAATAGATAACTGCAAATTTAAACAAAAAGTAGTACCGGGCGATACATTGATATTAAAAATGGAAATGACTGAACCCATCCGCAGAGGAATATGCGTAATGAAAGGAAGCGTGTATATTGGTAATAAATTATGTACCGAGGCTGATTTAACAGCACAGCTTGTAAAAAGAAATTAAACCTAATAAGCAAATTTGCCAATGTGCAAATGTGCAAATTGAAAGCAATTGCCTACATTAGTTTTTTATACCAGTAAGAAACTAATAGTGGTTTCAAATATTAAGATGATTCAACCGCAAAAAATAAAATTTTTAACCATTTTTAATCTTGCACATTTGCATATTTGCTCATTTGCATATTTGCTCATTTGCTCATTTGCACATTAACTATGATTCATCCCCACACCTATATTCACCCGAATGCTAATCTGGCTACCAACGTAAAAGTTGATCCCTTCAGTGTTATTCATCAAAATGTAGAAATTGGCGAAGGCACGTGGATTGGAAGTAATGTTACTATTATGGAAGGTGCCCGGATAGGCAAAAACTGCCGTATTTTCCCCGGCTCTGTAATTGCAGCCATTCCGCAGGATCTTAAATACGAGGGCGAACATACAACAGTGGAGATTGGCGATAATACAACCATTCGGGAGTTTGTAACAGTAAACCGCGGCAGCAAAGACAGGTGGACAACAAAAGTGGGTAACAATTGCCTGATCATGGCGTATAGCCATATTGCCCACGACTGTATTGTTGGCAATCATTGCATTTTAAGTAACAACACCCAGGTTGCAGGCCACGTAACTATTGGTGATTATGCAATACTTGGAGGCATGTGTGCCGTACACCAGTTTGTAGAAATTGGCCAGCATTGCTTCATAAGCGGCGGATCGTTTTTTGGAAAAGATGTGCCGCCTTACATAAAAGCCGGCCGCACTCCATTAAGTTATGCCGGTGTAAATTCCGTTGGCTTAAAACGCAGGGGTTTTTCCTTAGACAGGATAAATAAAATACTGGACATCTACCGCATCATTTATAACAAATCACTCAACACCTCGCAGGCACTTAATTATATTGAAGAAGAATTACCTGCAACAGACGAACGTGATGAAATTGTAACTTTCATCAGGGAGAGTGGCCGTGGTATAATTAAGCGGTTTACCAAGGGGAGTATGGAGGATGAGTAATAACCCCCTCCGCCCCCTGAAGGGGGAACTTGCGAAGATAGAAGCGAAGAATGTGTTGTTAATTTTTTTGAGCCCGGCATTAAATCTTTAATCATCTTCATTGGCACAGTTTACCCCGCAACAGGCGGGGCACTCTTGTACTTTTATTTCTTTATTCAGCTTTTATCAAAGCGTAGAAAAAAATCAACCAGTAATTATGATGCCTGCAGAATTGATCTCCCCTTTCGAGTTCCCTCTCCTTTGGAGAGTGGTTGGGGTGAGGTTGTCCAACATTGGCAAACGTTATAA
>JANNYY010000559.1:0-2327 GCA_031410355.1 Chitinophagaceae bacterium
AAACAGTATATTTGTTATAAATACGAAAATATATGGGTTTGGTTTATGCCGATATTGAATTAATAAATGCTGATGATGTTGCTTATGCAAAACGAAATGTAATAGGCGGGGAAGAAATTAAAAGACTTACAATAAATATGCTTGTTGATAGCGGCGCCTACATGATGGCAATTAATGAAACAATTCAATCGCAATTAGAATTACCTTTTATAGAAAAAAGGAAAGTTCAGGTTGCAGACAGCCGTATAGTTGAATATGATGTTGTAGGACCTGTATATGTTAAATTTGCAAATAGAAAAGCAACCTGTAACGCTTTTGTGTTGCCGCGCGATAGCGAGCCTTTACTGGGCGCTATACCCATGGAAGAAATGGATGTGCTGATCCATCCCCAAAGGCAGGAATTGATTGTTAATCCTGAACATCCTAATTACGCAGTATTAAAAATGAAGTAAGGTAAGATGGATACAAATGCCCAAATTATTTCTTACAGCAGTACAAATTATTTTTCAAAAATTATATTGGATTATCTTTCTGAAAATGATTTATTGAAATCATTTTACCGCCATCCTGTTTCAACAGCAGGCATTAAAGCGGCAATTGAAGAAAGAAAAACTTACCCCACGGATAGAAAATTACTGGTTGATGTTTTGCAAAAACATTACGCCGCAGCAAACCCCACCATTCAGCAACAACAAAGTATAACACAACTAAACTACGGCAACTGCTTTACTGTAACCACCGCTCATCAGCCCAATATTTTCACCGGGCATTTATATTTTATTTATAAGATACTGCATACGATTAAGCTTTGCGAAAAACTAAAAGCTGAAATGCCGGAAAATGATTTTGTTCCGGTTTTTTATATGGGCAGCGAAGATGCAGACCTTGAAGAACTGGGGCATATTTACATCAATAGCAATAAACACGAATGGAAGACGAACCAAACCGGTGCTGTGGGCAGGATGAAGGTTGACAAAGCGCTGTTAAAAATGCTGGATGAAATTGAAGGGGAGATAACCGTGCATCCCTTTGGAAAGAAAATTATTGAGGAGATGCGGATGTGTTATACAGAAGGAACAACCATTGAACTTGCTACTTTTAAACTCATTAATACATTGTTTGGTGAATATGGTTTGATTGTTTTATTGCCCGATGATGCAGATTATAAAAAAGCTTTTATTCCTGTTGTTGAAAAAGAATTGACCACAGCATTTTCTCACAGCATAGTTGAAGCCACAGCAGCAAAATTTCCCAAAGAATATAAAGTGCAGGCAAGTGGCAGGGAATTAAATATGTTTTACCTGAAGGATGACAGGAGGGACAGGATTGAAAAACGGGATAATTATTTTAAAGTGGTTGACAGAGGCCTTAGCTTTTCAGAAGCAGAGATACTGCTGGAACTTAAAACCAACCCTGAAAGATTTAGTCCCAATGTTATACTACGCCCTGTTTTGCAGGAAATGATATTACCCAATATAGCTTTTATTGGTGGTGGCGCAGAGATTGCTTACTGGCTTGAACTTCAACATGTTTTTGCTGCAGTTAAAGTGCCATTCCCGGTTTTGGTTTTGCGAAATTCTTTTTTGCTGGTAGAAAAAAGTTATAGGTTAAAGGTTAAGAGTTTGGGCTTTAATGCAGGCGATCTGTTTAAAACAGAAAATGAATTGATGAATGTGCTGGTTAAAAGAGATAGTGAAGTACAGCTAAGTTTAGAAAATGAGCGGCAGGCAATTCATTCCTTTTATGCCACATTAAGAAATACAGTTGGTGCAGTAGATTTAACCCTGCAGCCACATACAGAGGCTTTGGAAAAACTGGCTTTAAGAAAAATAGCAGCCCTCGAAAAGAAAATATTGAGAGCCGAAAAGAAAAAATTTGAAGCACAGCAGCGGCAGTTACACAAACTGAAATCGCAATTATTTCCTCATGGCAGTTTACAGGAACGTATAGAAAACTTTATGCCCTTTTATGCAAAATGGGGTAAAGATTTTATTAAAGCTATTTATGAAAACTCTTTGGGGCTGGAGCAGGAGTTTGTGATTTTGGAGGAAGAATAAATAAAAAATCATCAGCCTGCACAATTTGAAATGCCCCATAAAATTTTATGTTTCATTAAAATTGGTTATTTTTAATTAGAACTATTTTTAACGATTGATAAAAACTGATAATTTATGGCATCCGTAAAGAATATTTTAGAAGCCAAAGGAAATGCAACATTTACCATTACGCCCGATACCTCTGTTTACCATGCACTGGAACTAATGGTTGAAAAAAATGTGAGTGCTTTGCTGGTAATGGAAAACGACGAGCTTGCTGGAATTTTTACC
>JANNYY010000560.1:0-2536 GCA_031410355.1 Chitinophagaceae bacterium
ATGAGGCAAAGCAATTTTCTTTACAACATTTTTTAAAAGATAACGGGGCGGTTAAATTTTATCCTCAAAATAAAAATAGCATTGTAAGTGCAGATACGAAGGAAGATTTTATCAAAGTACGCAACTCAATAGTTTGAACCACATAGAAACATAGATACATAGGTTAACACATAGGTATGCTATGTGTTTTACTATTGTGTACTATGTTCTATGTGGTTCAAATAAAAAAACATGATGGTACCTGCAAGATTTCTTTTAGTACTTTTAATCAATGAAGAATAGCCAGGTTCAGCATATCAGCATACAAAAAATAAGTGCCGGTAAAATAATGCAGGCTGATGATATGGTTGCTGTAGAAGAACCCCTGGAAATTCAACTGGCATACAGTACGGCTACGGGGCGCATGCAAAAAAATATTGCCGTTACCATGCGTACACCGGGTAATGATGAAGAACTGGCTGCAGGTTTTTTATTTACCGAAGGCATCATCAACAATGCAGCAGTAATTGCAGAAATTAAATGGCCTTCGTCTGATGAGAACCGCATATTGGTAACATTAAAAGAAAATATTGAACCCTTTCTTGCTAATGCATCAAGAAATTTTTACAGTACTTCCAGTTGCGGCATTTGCGGCAAGGCGAGTATTGAAGCCATCAACACCCTTTCGCAATATGTGAATGAGAAAGACGAAATTTCAATCAATGCCGCAGTTCTTTATCCCTTACAAAGAGAATTAAAAAAACAACAAAAAATTTTTGAAGATACCGGCGGTATTCATGCCAGCGCTTTGTTTGATCTTGAAGGCAAATTTATTATGCTGCGGGAAGATGTGGGCCGGCACAATGCTTTAGACAAAATTATAGGTGCAGCTTTATTAAACAATCTGTTGCCACTAAAGAATCGTATTTTGTTATTAAGCGGCAGGGCAAGTTTTGAACTGGTGCAAAAAGCAGTGATGGCAGGCATTAAAATTATTGCTGCGGTGGGTGCGCCATCAAGCCTTGCAGTGGAGCTGGCAGAAGAAAGCAATATAACTTTGATTGGATTTTTGAGGGAGGAGAGGTTTAATGTTTATTCGGGAGGGCAGAGAGTAAAACCTCAGCCTTAATGACCTCACCCCAACCCCTCTCCACCCTTCGACTGCGCTCAGGAGAGGGAACTGGAAGAATGAATCGAAGATGAATAGAGAATGAGGGTGAGGTTTAAAGCTGAATATTGCTTTAATATTGAAAAGTAAAAAACAAAAGCATAATTAATAAACAAATGCCCGGCCTCCCTCTCTCAAGGAGAGGGAATGAGGGTGAGGTTATGAAAATACGCATCAAATCAAACTCCATACGTTTCCGGCTTACAAAACCTGATGTAAGCACACTGGCTGCCACCGGTTACCTGGAAGAACAAACCATCTTCCCTGACAACAAATTTATTTATGCCTTACAAAGCGAAGATGATGCAACGGAATTATCTGCAACGATCAGCAACAATAAAATAACCATGTTCGTTCCCGCTTCATTTATTAAAGACTGGCCGCAGAATAAGGTTGTGGGAATAGAAACAAATATGCCCGCAGGAGAAAAAAAATCTTTGTATCTTTTACTGGAAAAAGATTTTGTTTGCCTGGATGAAACCACCGAAGACCAAAAGGATAATTTTGAGAACCCCAATAAAACCTGTTAACTGTTGAGCGAAGAAAACAACGATATACCTGCAGCAGAAAATCCCGGAAAATTTACAGGATTAACTTTAGGCCCTCTGCAAAAAGTAGCTGCAGGTGTACCGGCCATAATAAAATCTTTAAAGCATGTATTAGCAGAACCTGGATTACTGAGGGGGCTGAAAGCGCTTAACCAATTAAATACGAAAGGCGGATTTGATTGTCCCAGTTGTGCATGGCCCGACCCCGATGATGACCGCAGCAGTATTGGAGAGTATTGTGAGAACGGCGCCAAAGCCGTAGCCGACGAAGCTACTGCCAAAGCCATCGGCGCTGAATTTTTTGCAGGCAACACGGTTAATGAGCTTGCTTTATTATCTGATTATGAAATTGGGAAAAACGGGCGCATTGCAGAACCCATGTACCTGCCACAGGGAGCCACACATTATCAACCTATAACCTGGGATGATGCGTTTAAAAAAATCGCATCTGCTTTAAATGAATTGAACTCACCTGATGAAGCCATCTTTTACACATCGGGCCACACCAGCAACGAAGCTGCATTTATATACCAGCTTTTTGTTCGTGAATACGGCACAAACAACCTGCCCGACTGCAGTAATATGTGCCACGAAAGCAGTGGTGTGGCGCTTGGTGAATCGTTGGGCATTGGCAAAGGTTCTGTAAAACTGGAAGATCTTTACGAAGCCGAAGTAATTATGATACTTGGCCAAAACCCCGGTACCAATCACCCACGCATGTTAACGGCATTGCAGAAAGCAAAAGCAAATGGCGCCATCATCATTTCAATAAACCCTTTGCCCGAAACCGGCTTGATGGGTTTTAATAATCCGCAAAAACTAAAAGGTATACTGGGAATTG
>JANNYY010000561.1:0-4285 GCA_031410355.1 Chitinophagaceae bacterium
CGGCCACTTAAGAAAATTGAATGCATTAACCGGTGATAATTATCAAACCATAAAAACAATTATTGATAAAGCTGTTCCTTATCTTGATAAAAAAATAAAGGAAGATTATGATAATCTTATTAAGTACAAAGCAAAACTGAGCGACAATAATTTAAGCAGCATTCAAATTCAATATTTATACATGCGGAGTTTTTTCCCGGAGTATAAAATAGCTGCAGCTTCACAAACGGCCTATAATTATTACAACGGGCAGGCTAAAAAATACTGGCTCAGCAACAGCAAGTATATGCAGGCCATGATAGCGCTGGCATTGCACCGCAGCAATGATGCAGTAACACCAAAAGCCATCATCAAATCATTAAAAGAAAATTCCATCAACAAAGAAGAACTGGGTATGTATTGGAAAGAATGGACAACTGGTGGTTATTACTGGCAGCAGGCCCCTATCGAATCTCAGGCCATGATGATTGAAGCATTTACAGATATTGATAAAAACATGGCTACTGTTGATGATCTTAAAACCTGGCTGCTCAAACAAAAACAAACTCAAAACTGGAGAACTACCAAAGCCACTGCAGAAGCCTGTTATGCATTACTCCTCGGCGGCAATAATTGGTTGGCAGAAGAAAAAGAAGTAATAATTAATTTAGGCAATACAATTATTAAAAGCACAGATAATCCTGCCGAAGCCGGAACTGGTTATTTTAAAAAGCGAATTGAAGGCGATAAAGTAAAACCCAACATGGGCAATATTTCAGTCTCTATAAATTTTGCAGACTCCAAGGTTCCCCCTTCAGGGGGCGGAGGGGGTATGGGTTGGGGTTCAGCCTACTGGCAATACTTTGAAGACCTGGATAAAATAACTTCTGCCGAAACTCCATTAAAACTGGTTAAGAAATTATTCATCGAAAAAAATTCAGACAAAGGCCCTGTATTGGTTGCATTAGCAGATGGTGCCCAATTAAAAGTTGGCGACAAAGTAAAAGTGCGTATCGAATTAAAAGTTGACCGCGACATGGAATATGTGCACATGAAAGATATGCGTGCCGCCTGTATGGAGCCCACAAATGTACTCAGCGAATATAAATACCAAGGCGGCCTGGGTTATTACGAAAGCACCAAAGATGCAAGCACTAATTTCTTTTTTGGCTGGCTTGCCCGTGGCAGTTATGTTTTTGAGTATCCCATGTTTGTTACACATGCCGGTAATTTCAGTAATGGCATAACTACTATTCAGTGTATGTATGCCCCGGAGTTTACAAGTCATAGTGACGGAATCAGGGTGACTGTAGAATAATTTTAAAACACGAATTAAAAAGCACGAATTACACGAATTGGTCTAACCGCCGGTTCGTGTTTTTAATTCGTGTTATATAATTAGTGTAATTCGTGTAATTTGGATAATTCGTGTACCAAAATTATCGTTATGCCTGAACAAACCTATTCTATACCACTCCGCTTCCGCAGGATGGAAAATATGCATATTATTTTTTGGCTGTTAAAAGATATCAGCTGGTGTATGATCTGGAAACCCCTCGGCATCGCTATGATATTTCCAACCTTAATCATTGCTATTGTTATCTCCATAAAAAATCGCAGTTATGTAAGTGAGGTTTGTCATAACTGGGCAATCGTATTTTGGATAATGGCTAACTCCTACTGGATGATAAGTGAATTTTTTGAATTTGATGAGATCCTGCTGTACGACGACATCAGTTATAAATATATTGCCATCATCCCGTTCAGCATCGGTATACTTATTCTGGCATATTATTACCTGGCCTTTAAGATGATCCATAAAAATAAGGCCGAAACCATGTAATGCAATTAATTTATCTTTGCCGCTCAATTTTAGATAAACATGTACAGAACTCATACCTGCGGCGAATTAAGGCTAACCCACATCAACAAAGAAGTATCCCTGGCCGGCTGGGTACAAACCGTTCGTAAATTTGGCAGCATAACTTTTGTTGACCTGCGTGACCGCTATGGCATTACCCAATTGCTTTTTTCAGAGAGTTTAAATGCCACGCTTGATGCCAACCCGCTGGGCCGTGAATTTGTGTTACAGGTGAAAGGAAAAGTAAATGAACGCAGCAGTAAAAATGCCAATATCCCCACCGGCGAAATTGAAATTACTGTTACTGAATTTAACATCTTAAATAAGTCAGCCGTTCCTCCTTTTACCATACAGGATGATACAGATGGCGGCGATGATATACGTATGAAATACCGTTTTCTTGACCTGAGAAGAAATGCCGTTAAGAAAAATTTAGAACTGCGTTACCAGGTAAACCGCAGTGCAAGAAATTACTTGCATGAAAATAATTTCATGGATATTGAAACCCCCTTCTTAATTAAAAGTACGCCGGAAGGTGCAAGAGATTTTGTGGTGCCATCCAGGATGAATCCCGGGCAGTTTTATGCATTACCACAATCGCCCCAAACATTTAAGCAGTTGTTAATGGTTAGCGGTTATGACCGTTACTACCAGATTGTAAAATGTTTCAGGGATGAAGACCTGCGTGCCGACCGCCAGCCGGAGTTTACACAGATAGATTGTGAAATGGCTTTTGTGGAGCAGGAAGATATTGTAAACATGTTTGAAGGTTTGATAAAACAAATTTTTAAGGATGTAAAAGGAATTGACTACACAGATAAAGTAGAACGCATGACCTGGGAAGATGCCATGTGGCGTTATGGAAATGACAAGCCCGATATACGTTTTGATATTTCTATCTGCAATTTAAAAAAGCCGGCGACTGTTTTTACTGATAAAAAAGATAAGGCAGATCTGATTAACGGAGGTGATTTTAAAGTTTTTGATGAAGCTGAAACCGTTGTTGCCATTGCCGTTCCCGGATGCAGTGAATACAGCCGCAAACAAACGGATGAATTAATTGAATGGGTAAAGCGGCCGCAGATTGGCATGAAAGGATTGGTATTTATTAAATGTAATACCGACGGAACTTATAAAAGCAGTGTAGATAAATTTTATACAGAAGATAAATTAAAAGCGATTGCCGAAGCGGCCAATGCCAAAGCCGGTGACCTTATTTTAATTTTAGCCGGCGCAGAAGAAAGAACCCGTAAGGCAATCAGTGATCTGAGAATGTACACGGCAGATAAACTGGGTTTGCGCAAAGCAACTGAATTTAAATTATTGTGGGTAATGGATTTCCCGTTGTTTGAATATGATGAAGATGGAAACAGGTGGGTTGCCCGTCATCATCCGTTCACTTCGCCCAAGCCCGATCACATTCACATGATGATCAGCAACAACCCGGTTATTGAAAATGCAGAAAAATATTTGGAGCATCCCTACGCCAACATCAAAGCCAATGCTTATGATATGGTTTTAAACGGCAATGAAATTGGCGGAGGTTCTATCCGTATCTATCAAAGAGAACTGCAGGAAAAAATGTTTGCGGCATTGGGTATGGATGCAGCAGAACAGCAACATAAATTTGGTTTCTTACTCGGTGCTTTTGAATATGGTGCACCACCCCATGGTGGCATTGCTTTTGGCTTCGACCGTTTGTGTGCAATTATTGGCGGCAGCGAAACTATCCGTGATTTTATTGCATTTCCTAAAAATAATTCAGGAAGAGATGTGATGCTGGATGCGCCTGCAACGATTGATGAGAAGCAGTTTGAGGAATTGCAGATAAAACTGGATTTAAAGAGATAGTTCTAAAACGAAACGTATGTTTTATCGAATTTCTTTTATTCTTGGAACGCTGATAAGTCTACAGTTCGTACTATTTTGCTCATACTTTTTATTTATTGACCAAATGATGGAATCAGCGGGTAAATCGGTATCAGCTATTTTTCTGGTAACAAACATATTTTTTTTACTCGTTAATTTTATTTGCTTCAAAATTAATAAATGTAATATTGAGCAAAGGTTTATTCCCCTGAGATTAAAAAATTCCGGAAAATCACTATTTGTATTCACAATTATATCAATAGTCGTTGTTCTTTTTTCTGGTATCGCTGGATTACTTTCACGTCTTTATTCAGAGAAGGTTATTGCAGAAAAGCAAACGCTTCCCTTTTTTCTGATTATAACTTTAATTTTATTATCAGGTATTCTTGCAATTATTAATCTTGTTTATTTTCGAAAAGTCTCAAGAAAAAACAAAGTCATTATCAATCAGGTTATTGATGATATTCAACTTTCATAAATAATTAAAATGAGCCTCCCTCCTCTCGCCGAACGTCTCCGCCCCACAACACTTGATGAGCTTGTTGGCCAGCAACACCTTACCGGTAAGGGAAGCAT
>JANNYY010000562.1:0-16799 GCA_031410355.1 Chitinophagaceae bacterium
AAAGAAATAAAGCTTCATAAAAGAGCAAGATTCAATAATACGGAGGTGAAGCAGCCTGAACCGGATAATCTGCTTAATGCCAGGCTGGAGATCAATAAATTTCAGCGGGAATTATTGATAAAGCTTCACCAGGACGGGGATTTTAGCGATGCGGTAATAAGGAATGTTGAACGTGAA
Source organism: Chitinophagaceae bacterium (assembly GCA_031410355.1). GTDB lineage: Bacteria > Bacteroidota > Bacteroidia > Chitinophagales > Chitinophagaceae > Ferruginibacter. The sequence goes on from JANNYY010000562.1 coordinate 178, forward strand.
ATGGATATTGATGAATTGAAACTAAACCAGGAATTACCTAATGAAGAATAAGCATGGTTTTACACTCCGGTTGTCAGGCTTTATTAAGTTCATTTCAACTTAAAAAAAACTTTATCACTTTTGCAAACCCTATAAATTTTTCAATGAACATGTATTGTACTTTTGTATCTTTCTACATATTTATTAAATTTTAAATCCCCGGCATTATTACAATTGTGTATGTTAAAGAAACTGAATTTCGATCCTGCCTTATTATTTCTGCTTGCGGGCAATCTTTACTGTATTTGGTATTACAATAAATATCCCGCCGGTTTTAGTACCGTTATCTGGATCTACTGGTTTCAGAGTGTTATTATTGGCATCTTCAACTTCCTCCAGTTATTAACGCTCACAAATCAAAATCCTGATGCAGTTACAATTAAAAATACGAAAGACACATTATCAGGGGGTTGTAACGCCTGGTTTTTCCTGTTGCATTATGGCGGTTTTCACCTGGGTTATTTTTTGCTGTTGCTGTTTAAGTTTGATGTTTTTTCAGTTAAGAAGATTGTGCTGCTTATTGGAATCGCTGTTTTTCTGCTGGAGTCACTCCTTAATTTTATCAGGATTAAGAGAGAAGAAAAATCTGTAGAGGTAAATGCGGGGATGCTGTTTTTTCTACCTTATTTGCGTATTATTCCTATGCACCTGATGATCTTATTGCCGGCATTTATTGGCTGGGAGCCTTCGTTACTTTTTTTAGTTTTAAAAACCGGGGCCGATCTTTTATCATTCCAGCTTTATCATTTTATATACCGCAAAAATGCAACTACCAAAGGATAATTTGTTGTTTAACCTTGATGCTTTGTTACATATTGTATAAGAATCACGATCTGCTGCTTCAATTTTACCTTTAACCTGTTTAAAATGAAACTGAAACAGAAAATATACAGTCATTATCTGCAGGTAATAAATGATAAGGTTGCCATGCTGCATAACGTACTTGCCGGCCTGAAAGAAAGCGGCAGCAACGAAACCAAAAGTACGGCCGGCGATAAACATGAAACTGCATTGGCCATGCTGCAGATTGAACAAGCCAATACCCGTGGGCAATTGCAGGAAGCATTAATACAAAGAGCTGCATTGGAAAAAATAAATCCATCCATTTGTGCATTAATGATCGTTAATGGCAGCCTGGTTAAAACCAACAGAGGTTATTTGTTTATGAGTATAGCTTTGGGTAAAGCAATGCTGGAAAACATTACAATAATAGCATTATCGCCTCAATCGCCGTTGGGCCAAAAACTAATGGGATTAAAATGCGGAGAAGTGGCAAAAATAAATTCTGTGGAATATATTGTAGAAAGTATTGAATAACTAAGGAAGCCCGGAGCCTGCTAATCAACATCGCCCAACCCAAACTTATTACCAATTTTTAAAAACGCATAAGCGGTTGTTTTTTCAACGTCTTTCTTTTTATAAGTAACCATCAGTACATGCCAGGTGCCTTCCGATTCTGTTTCGGTAAAGTATTTGATTATCTTGTAACCACTGCTGTCCTGATTTGCAGTTCTGTTTATACGTTCACAAACTTCGTCAACGCCTTTCTTTTCATCAGTCTTTGTATAATCTGCAAATACTTTCCAGGCCCGTTTTTTATCATCGCCGCGGTAAACAATGTATGGGGCAGCTTTATAAAAAGTACCCAGTTCCTTCACTTTGGGATCGGCAAAATCAACCGTTCTGCAAATGGTTAATAATTCATGTAATGTTTTGGCTAACTGTAAGGAATCAGTTTTGCTTTTTTGTGCTTTTGATACAAGGCTTATGCCTGCCGCAAGTAGTAGCAATAGCAGATATTTTAATTTCATATAAATATTTTTTTTATAAAAGATTGGTTTCTTGTCTTACTTGTTTAATGGGGGTCAAACTACTGACAGTATAAATGTAAGGCGAAATAAATTTATCTAAATACCTGCCATTGGGTATTGTTTATCTTTTCTTAAAACAAATTTGTAGATTTGAAATAAAAAAATGAATAAGTATAACAGCTTTTTAACCGTTTTTATTATATCAGTAGTTGCATTGATCGTATTTATGATATTTTACATGCAGGCAATTTTTGGGTTTGCATTTCACATACATGAACATAATGCCTACAATACACACCCATTTGAAGTTTTCAGGGATATTTTTAGTCCGCAGGTGATTATTTCTGGTATTGTTTTAGGCATAACAAGCCTGGTTTACCGCATACAGGGCATTGTGTATGTTGCCAGGAACAAAACCGTAAGCGATGGAGAAAAGGCTTTATGGATCATTGGATTTATTATCATGGGATTTATTACAGCAATCGTTTTTTTAATTATGGCTAAGGGAAGAAAATTTGTAGATTAAGCCACTTACAATTTCTTATTGCCAATTCTTTTCTTTATTATCAAATAAAGTAATGCCGCTGCAATTAATGCCAATATTATTTTGCCCTGCCAGCCAAACCGGGTGATCTCATAAACCGAATAAGCCTCCATCAGCAGTGCAGGTAATTTACCCAACGAACTTGCTATAATAAAAATAAGAAAGCTTACTTTACCTACGGCAGCAGCAAAAGTGATAAAGCCGGATGGAACAAAAGGCATAAGCCTTAAAGAAAAAATGAGATATCCTGCTTCTTTACCGGGTGCATTTATTAATCTTTTTAACCGGGGATATTTATCAAGGCCTTTTTCTACACTTTTTTTAAATCCCTTGCGGTATAAAAGAAATGCAATGGCGGCTCCGGTGGCTTCGCCCAAAAAAGAAATGAACATACCGTTCCAGAACCCAAAAAATAAAATGTTGGCAGCAGTGAGAAAAAAACTGGGAACAACACCCAGTACTGCAATTATAATACTTATACAAATGCTGATGACAATAGCAAAGTTTTGGTATTCTCTAAAAAAATGAAGCAGGCTGTTTACCACTTATTAATTGATTTATAAGGCCGGTAGATTAGCAGGTAGATTCTGTTTTGTGTCAATCATTTTCATATACACCCAGCCTGTTGCGCAGTTGCATGATCTCCCGCTGCATATTATTCATCCTGGTTAATAGATAGGTAATGGTTTCAATCCCTTCCAGGTTTATATCCATTTCATAATATAGCCTTACCAATTTTTCCAGGTTGGGAAGCTGGCTTTGCGTTATACATAATTTTTCTTCCAACAGGGTTAATTCTACCAGGCCCGAATCTTTTAAGGCATTAATAAAAGTAAGTTCAATATTATGATGAATACAAAATTCATTTACAAGGATCATTTCATCTGTTTGCATAACTTAGGTTTTAAGTTTTTGACAATTCAGTAAAAAGTTTCTTCTGTTCTTCAGTAAGATTGGTGGGCAATTCCACTTCAAAAGTTACATACAGGTCGCCAAATTCGCCTTCCTTTTTATAAACCGGAAAACCTTTACCCTTCAGCCTTATTTTTGTTCCGGGCTGTGTTTCGGCCTTAACCGGCAGTTTTACTTTTCCGTTAAGCGTTTCAATGGTAGTATCACCACCAAGCAATGCAGTATATAAATTTATTTTGATGGTGGTATAAAGATCATGCTTAAGCCTTTTAAATTGCGGATTTACTGCTATTGAAAAAGTTATGAATAAGTCACCTGCGGGCCCGCCATGTACACCGGGGGCACCATAACCTTTTAATTTAATTACCTGCCCGTTCTCAATGCCGGCTGGTATGGTAATGCGAATATTTTTTCCATTAACAGCAAGGGTTTGCTGATGAGTTTGCAGGGCATCAATTAAATTAAGTTTCAGTTCTGCGTTATAATCCTGCCCCCGGAATTTTGTTTGGCTGCTGCGGCCCCCATTGCCAAACATAGATTCGAAAAAACCTGAGAAATCACTGTCCGTATTTCCATAAAACTGTTGGTTGCCCGAATGATGCGACTGGCCCCCTGATCTTTTCTGTTGTTCAAATTGGTCGGCATGTTGCCAATCCTTTCCATAGGTATCGTATTTTTTTCTTTTTTCCGGGTCGCTTAAAACTTCATTGGCTTCATTGATCTGCTGAAATTTTTGATGGGCAGCTTTATCGTTTGGATTGAGATCGGGATGCAACTTCCTGGCTAATTTGCGGTATGCTTTTTTTATATCTTCTTCCGGTGCATTTTTTTCAATGCCAAGTATTTTGTAGTAATCGATAAACTCCATATTCAGCCTTTTTTACAGTGTAAAGATACGGCAGGCTTAAATTAAATTAGCCCATCAATTTTGTAGATTCTACCGTTGATATTTTAAATGAATGCTTCTTCAAATAAACCCAATTGTATGGGTTTGGAAATCTTTAAAGGAGTTTGAACATTATTGGCTTCATTTGAACTGATGGTAAATACTGCTGTAGATTGATACCTGGATGCGATGGTAATTTTAATTCCCCTGGCCTGTTGTTTAAATAATTCTTCCACCATTTCGGGACAATTATTTTCTTTAGACAGGTGTGAAAGTAAAAGATGCGATAAAGAAGCGGAGCGGTGTACAGTAAATAATTCCAAAGCTTCTTTATTTGATAAATGCCCCAGCCCTCCACGTATCCTGTTTTTTAAATGAACGGGATAGCGCCCGTTTTCCAGCATTACTTCATCATAATTACTTTCTAAAAAAACAGCATGGCATTGTTTAAAATAATGAATAACTTCTTTACAAACTTTCCCAATATCTGTTAATACACCAACTGTAATTCCGTTGTAACTGATTACAAAACTGTGTGGGTCTGTTGCATCGTGGTATTTTATAAAAGGCGTTATATTTAAGGAACCAACTGCTACAGTTTGTTTTGCAGTAAATGTTTTAGAGATATGGCTTATTAACCTGGGGCCATGCCTGGCCGTTTTATCAGTAATATAAACCGGCAGGTTATATTTATTGGCTAAGGTCGAAACACCTTTAATATGATCCCCGTGTTCGTGTGAAACAAAAATTGCTTTTACCCTGCTTAGATCAAGGCCAAGTTTATTCATCCGCTTTTCAGTTTCGCGGCAGGAGAGGCCCACATCTATTAAAACAGCATCGGTTTTATTACCTACATAATAGCAATTACCGTTGCTGCCCGAGTTTAAAGAAGTGATGTATAATGCCATGATTACTGCAAAGGAAAACATTTTTTCCTGACAGCATGTTGATTTTTTTTTAAACCCATTATCAATAGAAAGATTTAACTATAAAACACACTTTGCAATGTTTTGCCGGGGAATTATTTTAAACGGTCAAAACTTATAAAAAGCAAAATGTAATTTACACATTCAATTAAAATGTACAATCATGAAAAAATTAATATCCATCGTATTATTTTGCTTTATTACGCATGCAGTTTGTGCCCAGGATTCAAAACAAATGATTGAAAGAGCCTGCATGGATTACATTGAAGGATTTTATGAAGGAGATACAGCCAAACTTATCAGGAGCCTTAAACCTTCATTACACAAATTTGGTTACTGGCAGGATAAAAAAACAGGCAAATACGCTCCCGATGAATATATGACCTGGAGACAGGCACTTGATTATGCAAAAAGGGTTTCTGAAAAAAAGAATTTTACAAAACCCGGGGCACCCAAAAAAGTAGAGGTACTGGATATTATGAACACAATTGCTGTCGCAAAAGTAACAGCCTGGTGGGGAGTAGATTATATTTTACTGTCGAAACAGGATAATAAATGGATGATTGAGCAGGTGCTTTGGGAAGGGCCATTAAAGAATTAAAGAATTTGCTTTACCTTTTGCAAAAGCATGGTTAACATGGTTTCATCTCAACAAATAATTGATCAAACAAAAAAATGGATCACTCAAGTTATTATAGGTTGTAATTTTTGCCCTTTTGCTGCCCGTGTTATAAAACAGCAAAGCGTTTTTTATAAAGTTGAAACTGCATCCGCAACAGCTATTTGTCTTGAATCTTTTTTACAGGAAGTTACACGGCTTGATAACGATGATACAATCGAAACTTCTTTTTTAATTTTTCCGGATACCTTCAAACGATTTGAAGATTACCTTGACCTGGTTTCGGTTGCTGAAAAACTTTTAAAACAAAAAGGATATAACGGTATTTATCAATTGGCCAGCTTTCATCCGCTATACAGGTTTGCAGATTCTGTTGAAGATGATGCAGCAAATTATACCAACCGTTCTTTGTACCCAATGCTACACCTGTTGCGGGAAAGCAGCATAGACAAAGCTTTGGAGCATTACAATAACCCCGAAGCAATCCCCGGCCGCAATATTAATTTTGCAAGAGAAAAGGGAAATGCTTATATGAAAATGCTGAGAGATTCTTGTTTTTAATTCAATTGAAACATAATAAAAATCAGGAAGCCGTTACCATGATGCAACGGCTTACTGATTTTCTTGAATCCTAACAACTTTAAAATCTGCTGAATTTTTGAGAACCCAGGAGATTGCCATTTTCATCTCTGAACCTTACAATAAAATTACCTGTTCCTGCATTTAATTTTAAAGTAACACGTGTGGTGCCCGGTTGCAATAACATGGAATGTTGGTTAAATTCCTGTCCAAGTGTATTTATATATTCTATGCTGATTGTCATAGCATCAGGAGTATACACATTCACAAATGATTCTCCGGCAGAAGGATTAGGATAAACTTTGCTGATGCTGAACTTATCCGTATTATCCAACGAAAGGGAAAGAATGCTGCATACATACCTGTTTCCGCCTGTCCTGTCAATTTGTTTCAATCTGTAATAAACTCTTTTACCCGAAAGACTGGCATCGGTATAATTATAATTACCATTGCTTGCAGCATTGGCCAATACGGTGCCGATAATGCTGTAAAGCGCACCATCAAAACTTCGTTCTATTTCAAAATGACTGTTGTTGATTTCCTGATTTACTTTCCAAACCAACTCCACGCTATTGTCTTTTTTAACTGCCTTAAATTCCAAACAATTTATGGGCAAAGGAATACTTATTGCGGCGCCAAGGGCAAAGGCCGAAAATCCTGTACTGAAAGAGGCTGTAAAAGATCCGCCCACACCCGGTAAAGCAATATATGAGGCAGCTGTTCTTTCAGTATTTGCGGCAGTAGCGCCGGTGTAAGGATTGGCAGCCGTTTTATAAATATAAAATTGAGTTCTGGAAAAACCCGTGTATGCTTCCAATGCTAAAATTTCAGCTTCAGTAAAATAAAGGGTTATATCATAAACACCACCTGCATTGTTTACCGCAGGTGTAATTCTTATAATTTTATCGGCTACCTTATGGTGATCACTTCCAGAAACATATAACTCAAAGCCGCTGCTGCCTGCTTTTTCGAGGGTTGTGGATATACAGCCATAATTATGAGCCGTACTGTTGGATATCCGGGCAATTAACTTGTTACCAGCAGTACTGTAAAAATAAGAAGGCTTACCTGTTTCTGCATTTACCTTTTCACTTACAGATGCTGCAAGAGCAGATTCAAAGGCACTTCCTTTTGCAGTAACAGTAAAATTATCAATGGTAATGCTTGTACTTGTTCCCGCATTAGCATCATTATACCATAAAACACCCAGGTAAAACTGTTTGCCGCTAAAAGATGGAGGTAAAGTAAAATCATAATTGGCATCTGTAAACTGGTTGTACATTACCGGGGAAATTCCTCCGCCAAAAGTTGAAAAATTAGTACCGTTAAATGAATAAACCAGTTCTCCATAATCACATGCGGGGCTACAGGCCGGTTCACCACCCGCCTGGTACACAAACTGTACCCTTACTGCATTTAAACCAGTAGCATTAATAATGGGCGTTTTTAAAATGATCTGGGCAGTAACGAGTTGATCGTAGGTAGCCTGGCCTGGTACAAGGATTTGTTCAATAATTGCCCTTTTACCTGTCCAGCTCAACGGCGCAGTCCCGTTCTGGCGAACGGTCCACCGGATAGCGGGACCAGAGGTAACATCTATTTCCTGCCAGCCTGCAGGCAAGCTGCCTACGGCTGTACTTTCAAAATTTTCACTGAGCAAAGTTTGTACAGATCCAATTACGGGGTTAATATCATCATTACGAACAGTAAAATTAAAAGAAGTACTGTAAGCGGGGCTGGCACTATTTACATTTATAGTAATGTTTTCATCTGCCTCAACCATGGCATCATCATAAATACGCAACTTAACCGTTTTTAAACCTGTTTCTCCGGGCGCATAGCTTACAGAAGCGGCGCTTAAAGCATATTCATCTGCCGACATGGTGGTTGTACCCACTGTAAAATTAACTGTGACAGGTGAAGGCTGAATTACAGTTAAATTAGTATTGATATTATATTCGTTAAACCTGATACAACCACCTCCCGCAGTTTCCTTTACATCAGTAATTAATGTAGCTGCCGATATTACCGGCAGGCCGCAGGTTGTATATGATGGGCCTACATTTACTCCAAACCACGCATCTGTTACAGATTTTTCTTCCTGCGAACATTCGCCATACAAAGTACGTGCAGCCGTTATAGAAGCAGTCCTCGCATTTGCAAATGTTGAATTTGGTGTTAAGAGTTGTTCCATCAGGTAGGTAATGGCTTCGGCTTTAGTAAATCCTAATCCAATAAATTCGCCTGTACCTGCAGGGCCTAAAGCTCCATAATTATTACCACCATTTATTACCGCCCCCAAATCAGCCAGGCCATCGTCTGTGTAGCCGGGTGCGCCGGTTGTAGTAAGCGGACCCTGTACCAACAGGTAAAACCATTTATTTAAAACCCCGCTATTGTTATGTACGCCACATTGGTCGTTGGCTAATGTGGGAGTGCAAATTGGATTTGCCCAGTATTGCCCGCCATAAGTATCGGGATCGGTCTTGGCTTTTGGATTGTCCATACGGCGCAAACCAATATTGTCTGCAGCTATCTGTTCGCCCACCTGGAAATATTGATATGGCAATGACGGGTCTACTGTTGTTTTTACATATCGTTCTATACAGGCAGCCCATATATCACTTAATCCTTCATTCATTGCACCCGATTCTCCCTGGTACACCAGGTCGGCTGTGTAGGAGCAGACCCCATGTCCTATTTCATGACCACATACATCCAGCGATGTAAGGGGCCTGAAACCTGTGGCAGATGTGCCGCTTCCATCTCCATACGTCATAACTGATCCATTCCAGAAAGCATTATCATAAGCCGGCCCGTAATGCACATAACTTTTAATAGAGGTATTTTTATTATCAAAACTTAAACGGTTGTGTATATTTTTCCAGTAATCATAAACCATAGCGGCCCCCCAGTGTGCATCCAGTGCATAATCGTCATTAGTTGCTTCATCAGCACCGTTCGATCCGTTAAAAGTTGCTCCCCGTATAAGATCTTCATTAGTTCCTGCAGCCACTTCATTTTGCCAGGTATTATTCTTATCTAAAAATGCAAGTGCCTGGCTTTGCAATGCCGGTACTGATACAGGAGCGCCGCCTGCTCCATTCATATCATAAGTTTCTATACCACCACCCCGGGTGTCATCTTTTAAAATAAATACATCAATAGGCCCTACCACCGGCACCCTCGGATCTACACCACTGTACTGCAATGGTGCTGCGGTGTTGTTAGGATCATTCATGCCGGCTAAAGGAACACTAAGCCGGGTGGTATAAAAATTCCGGGTTCCTGCATAGCGGGTAGTACCTGTTGCTAATTCAGAAGTTAAGGGTGAAAAAGGAAAGGGCTGTTGCAAAACATAAGGCGGCGATTTTTTTGTATTAGCTGGCTGCAGCATATTTTCTGTTTTTGGAGTTTGCTTACCGGCTTTATCATCAGTATGTTTTATAATAGCATCCCTTAAAATAATTTTCCCGGTTACCGCATCCACATAAATATACCAGCGGCCCAACGGCTCTACAGCATATACATCAAATTTCCAGGCAAGCCTCGCCTGTCCATCACCATATTTATTTTTAGCAATTACCAATTCACCGTCAGGAAAATATTCTTCAATCAAAAGGTCAAGCTGTTGCAGCAATGGAGTATTGCCGGCAGCTTTTAGTTTATCTTGTTCCAATGCTTGCCAGGCATAGGTTTTAGCGCTTACAAAGTCAAGCGCCTTTAATCTTGCATCACTGGCATTTAGCGCAGGGGCCACAGAAAAATCTGCTGATAATAAATAAGATTCTGCATTTACGGCAACGATCTTATTGTTCCGGAGCATTACATTATAAGAAGAATGCACAACCGGAATACCATTAAAAAAAAGCTTGTAACGCTGAATCTCAATCCCGGATTTTAGAACGCTGGAAGATTGTAAACGGATCTCTTCACCGGGCGTTTCCAGTTTAAAATATTGCAGTATCATCAGCTTTGCTTCAGATGCAGGTATGGCTGCGTTTTCAGTAAATGAAATGGAGGAAATTGTTTTTAACCCGCTGTTTAAACTGAAATCTTTTATCTTAACATCGGCCATTAATGCCTGGCGTGTATTTTCAAGCTCATTTTGAGCTGTTACTGCATAAGAAAAGATAAACAGTAAACATAGCAGCACGGAGCTGCTTTTAAATAAGCGATAGTTCATAATCACTGGTTTTAAAGTTTATAAATAAGTATACCATCTTAATAAAAAATTAAAATGAATAATAAAAAAAGAAAGCGGGTTAAAGGTTTGTATTTCAGCAGAAAAAATAAAAGCAGAATATTGGAAACTATTTACACTATATTTTTTAAATCAAATATCTTGCCATTTTTAAAAGTTACATCCGGTGAGTTAGCTTATATTTTTTTCTTCATCCAGTGTTCATTTGGTTATCTTGTCCCTATCCCAATTAAGTAAAGCTGATAATAGCTCACCCGGGTTGTAAATAATTCAGTATTTTGCAATTCAAAATATTAATTCAATGAAATCATTATTTGTTTTTTTAAGCTGCTGTTTTTTTACATTTAATGCAATTGGCCAGGCAACCAAAACAAAAACAAATACCCTTGATGCCTCGCTGCCCGTGCAGGTTGTGGAAGTATCATGCGGTAAATGTAAACTGGGACTGCCCGGTAAAACATGCGACCTGGCTGTGCGTATTAGTGGCAAAGCTTATTATGTAGATGGCGCTGATATTGACAATTTTGGAGATGCACATGCAGATGATGGTATGTGTAATGCCATACGTAAAGCAGAAATACAGGGAAAGCTGGTGAATAACCGTTTTAAAATTTCCTACATTAAGTTATTGCCCGAAAAAAAACCCGGAGATAAAGAATAATATTTGTAAATTTTATTCCTCTTTTTTTAATAAAATGGTACGCACAGGGTTTGGTATATTTATACCTTCTTTATTGTACCGCTCATGCAGCTTTTTAATAAAACTGCTTTTAACATCAAACTGGGCAGCGTAATCAGTTACCCTTAATATGGCTTTTAAATTTGTTCTGCCATCTCCAAAAGAATAAAACGAAATAATGGGTTCAAAATCTTTTATGCCGCAATCCATTTCGTTCAGGGTTTCTTTAATCACTTCTTTTGTAACATGTTCAACATGATTTAAATCACTGTCATAACTCACACTAATATCAACCGAAAAAGATAATTCGGTTTGTGGTAAATTATAATTGGTAACAATCATATCGGCCAGTTTGGAGTTGGGTACAATAATGATATGATCGCTCATGGCTTTTATGGTGGTACTCCGCCAGGTTATATCTTCAATAAAACCATCTTCGCCCGAAGCTAACTTTACAAAATTACCCCGGTTAAAATTTCCCGAAGAAATGAGTTGCAAACCAGCAAACAAATTTGAAAGCGTAGGCTGCAATGCCAGTGCTACAGCCAAACCACCCACGCCTAAAGCAGTAAGTACCGGCGTAATAGAAATTCCCTGCGACTGCAGGATGATTAATAAACCGATGCAATAAACAATGATGATTACTATATTGCTGATAATAGATGATGAAGGAATGACCGCATCTGAATCAGCAGCTTTAATTTTTATCAGCCCGGAAACAACCTTTGCAATAATAAGTGTAGCTGATAATATATAAAAGATCATCAGCCCGTTTTCGAGCCAGTAATAAAACTTACTGTCAAGTTCCAGGCGCCTTAATCCTAAAAAAAGGCCCAGGGCTAAAAACCAGGGTATAATCCATTTACTGATGGTTTTAATTATAAGGTCATCAGATTTTATGGATGTTTTAGCCGCTAACCGGGCAATTAAAGGCATTACTATTTTATGCAGAAAAAGGCCAATTAAAAAACCTGACACGGTATAAATAGCCAGCAACAGCATATCATGTTCACTCATTACAATAATGTTTAAAAGATTACAGTATCAAAATTACCGCTTCTAAAATCATATATCATGTAAAATTATTCTTATCATAATAAAACAAAGTATTAAAAATATAGTAACGGCAATAAAATGTTTATTTTAGTTGTTCTAAAAAAACCAAAACTATGCTTATAAAAAAACTGGTAATTTCCTGTTTCATTTTTTGCAATTTTTTAATTATTGCCAAAGCACAAGTTCCCACTCCAAAAGATCATTTTGGATTTAACATTGGTGATAATTACCAGTTAGCCACGTTTACCCAAACAGAAGCATATTTTAAAAAACTCGCAGAAACATCTGACCGTGCAAAATATAACGTTATTGGCAAAACTGAGGAAGGCAGGGACCAGTTTATGCTCATCGTAACATCTCCCGAAAACCAAAAAAAACTTGAGCAGTACAAAAAGATCTCCCAAAAGATGGGCAATGCCGAAATTACTTCGGATGAAGCAAAACAATTAGCAAAGGAAGGAAAGGCTGTAGTATGGATAGATGGCGGCTTACATGCCATAGAAACTGTAGGTATTCATCAACTGATTGAAACAGCCTACCAGTTATTAACCCGTACCGACGATGAAACAATGCGTATCCTGGATGATGTAATTATCTTGATGACCCACGCCAATCCTGACGGACAGGAACTGGTGAGCAATTGGTATATGAGAGAACCAAATGCTGAAAAAAGAAGCCTTTTAAATTTGCCAAGGTTGTATGAGAAATATGCCGGCCACGATAATAACCGGGATTTTTATATGCTTAACCTTAAAGAAAGCCAGAATATTGGGCGCCAGTTATTTGTGGAGTGGCTTCCGCAGATCATGTACAACCATCACCAGTCGGGACCAGACGGCTCCATACTGGCCGGACCTCCATACCGGGATCCTTTCAATTATGTTTATGACCCTTTAATTGTCACCAGCCTTGATGCAGTTGGAGCGGCCATGCAAAACCGGTTGAATGCTGAAGGAAAACCCGGCTATACCAGTAAAGCCGGTTCTGAGTTTTCTACCTGGTATAATGGCGGGCTGCGCACAACAACTTATTTCCACAACATGATTGGGTTACTCACAGAGATCGTTGGCCGCCCTAATCCAACAACTATACCATTGGTTACATCCCGGCTAATACCTAATGCAGCTACGCCCAACCCAATAGTGCCCCAAAAATGGCTTTTCCGCCAATCCATTGATTATTCAGTTTCTTTAAACTATGCTGTTTTAAATTATGCTTCAAGAAACCGCGATGAACTGTTGATGAATATTTATTTGATGGGTAAAAATTCAATAGCTAAAGGCAATAAAGATACCTGGTCGCTGTCTCCATCTAAAATTGAAGCGATGGATAAATTTTACCAGGATTCGTTAAAAAGAAGAAAAAATACGGATAGCAGCAGAACAACTGCAGGCAATATGCCGGTTAAGTATTATGACAGCGTGATGAAAAATATTTCTTTTAAAGATCCCCGTGGTTATATAATTCCGGCTGATCAGCCAGATTTTGCAACAGCAGTAGAATTTTTAAATGCTTTAATAAAAACCGGCATCGTTGTACAAAAAGCAACTGCTGATTTTACAGTGGCCGGAAAAAAATATCCTGCAAATTCTTATATCGTAAAAACAAACCAGGCTTTCAGGCCTCATGTGCTTGATATGTTTGAGCCGCAGGATCACCCAAATGATTTTCAATACCCCGGCGGGCCGCCTGTTGCGCCGTATGATGCTGCGGGTTGGACTTTGGCTTTTCAAATGGGCGTTAAGTTCGACCGAATTATGGAAGGATTTGAAGGGCCTTTTGAAAAAAATCCGCTGGGACAAGTAATAAAACTTTCTGGTGCAGTTGTAAAAACTTCATCAGCCGGATATGTATTGGATGCAAGGGCCAATCAATCTTATAAAGCCATAAACAATTTAATTACCGGGGGAGTTGCTGTTTATCGCATCAGCAATACAAACAGTGGTGCTGCTTACAGCAATGGTTCTTTTTATATTCCATCAAACGCAAAAGCAAAATCACTCATTGATAAAATGGTTGCAGAAAATAATGTTCGTTTTATTCCGGTAGATCAAAAACTAAATGCTATATCTCCAATTAAAAAAGCAAGGATCGCTTTGTGGGATACTTACGGCGGTTCTATGTCATCAGGCTGGCTGCGGCTGATATTGGAAAAGTTTAATTATGCTTATGATGTTATTTATGCAAAAGATATTGATACCGGAAACCTGAGATCAAAATATGATGTAATTGTTTTTGTTGGCGGTGCCATACCTGCTATCGGCAGCCGCGTTACGCCAACCAGCGGAAGGACTTTTGCCGACAGTATCCCTGATGAATTTAAAAGAATGACCGGCAGGATCAGTGCAGAAAAATCAATTCCGCAATTGAAATTATTTTTGGAGCAGGGAGGTAATATTGTAACCATCGGCAGCAGTACACAATTAGCTTATCATTTAAAATTACCTGTAACCAATGCCATGGTTGAAATTGTTAACGGGGAGGAAAAAATATTGAACCGTGATAAATTCTATACTCCCGGAAGTATTTTACAGATGACTGTGGATAATGACCAGGTTGCTGCTTCGGGATTGAATAGTAAAACAGATGTTTATTTTGACAACAGCCCGGTTTTTAAAATGAACCCCGATGCGGTTAGTAAAGGCATAATAAAACCACTGGCCTGGTTTGGTACTGATAAAATTTTACGAAGCGGCTGGAGCTGGGGCGAAGCCTATTTAAAAAATGGTGTCACTGCTTTTGAAGCAAATGTTGGAAAAGGAAAGCTATATGCTTTTACTCCTGAGATCACTTTCAGGGCACAATCGCAGGGGACATTTAAATTATTATTTAATCAACTGTACAGTTATTAATATTTTTTTTAAAACAGGTTTAAAAGCTTTACCGGCTTGTTTTTTAAAAGATTGATAGAGTACAGTATTATGAAGATTAAATATTAACTTTAAAGACAACTTTACCCGTTCCATTAACGGGCCACATTACTAACGCGATGAAATACTGCATTCAGCTTTTTTTGTCAGTTTTTTTTATCCAGCCGGTTTTTACCCAACCATTGGTAAAAAATGAAATGCCCGTTGAGGGCAAGGGCAACACTTATGCACTCATCATTGGTGTGGCCAAATACCTTGACACAGATATCAGTCAACTGCAGTTTGCAAACCGGGATGCGGCGATCTTTGCAGATTTCTTAATGTCGGTGCCGGGCGGCTCTGTACCAAAAGAAAACATAAAATTGTTAACTGACCATGATGCTACAAAAGCTGAAGTAGAAACTGCCATCATCACACTAAAAAACAAATGCAGTAAAGATGATAAGGTCTTTTTTTATTTTTCAGGGCATGGGGCCCTGGAGAATGAAACCATTTTTAAAGACGGTTACCTCATCTGCTACAATACACCTGCAGTAGCTTTCAAAAATTTGGGGCTTAGTATTGACTGGCTCAATAAAATGGCCAGCACCATTGCGCTGGAAAAAAATGCTACTGTAATTATCATTACGGATGCCTGCCACTCCGGGAGAATGGCCCAGGGCGAGTTTAAAGGAAGTTCCATTGTAGGACAACAGTTAATGGAAACTAAGCAAAAAGAAATAAGGATAGCATCCTGCACCCCCATGCAATCCTCCATTGAAAAAGAAGAGTGGGGTGGGGGCAGGGGTGTTTTTTCGTATTACCTTGTTAATGGGTTACGTGGCGGCCTGGCAGACAGGAACAATAATGGTAGCGTTACGCTGGGCGAATTAAAAGCTTACCTGGATACCGCCATGAGCAATGACCAGGTACTAAAAAATGAGAACGATATACAAACAGCGGTAATAGACGGAAAAGATAATTTTATATTATCAACCGTGGTGCCTGCCGAGGCCGCTAAAATAAAACAGGCGGTTGCAGAAGACTCGGCTTCCATTGCCAGGCTCATCAGCGAAATAAATGCGGTAGAAGCAGAAGGGCCGGAGGATCCTGAAGAGTTTTTTTTCTCTTTATTAAAAAAAGAAAACCTGGAAACTTTAACGGAAAAACTACAACTGGATTCACTTGCTGCTGAAGCCATTGCTTTCAATGTAATAAATGAGTTTGCATCACGGGGGTTAACCCAAACGCAAATAATAAAACTTAAAACCCTCGAAAGCAAGTTAAAAGAAGACCCCGAAGAACTAAAAATGTTCAACCTCAAACTCAGCATCCGTGTTAACGACAGGGGGGCGGATGTGATCAGGCAATACCTTAAAGGAAGCGACGAAGAGATGGAAAGGCGCAGTTATTATAACGCTGAAAAGAACGGCTATGAAATATATCCAAAGCTGTTTACGGTGGCATTAAAACTTGCGCAGGGCGACGAATACGGGGCCAATAGCGCAGCGATCTTCT
>JANNYY010000563.1:0-4575 GCA_031410355.1 Chitinophagaceae bacterium
AGGGGAATTGGAAGGGGATTAACGAAGTTGCATGATGTAGAACTCATTCATAAAAACATGATAGCCGAAATTGAAAATGGAGGAGGAAGGATTGATGCCGTTTATTTCTGTCCCGATAAAGAAGCAGAAAGCCCCAACCGAAAACCCAATCCCGGCATGGGTTTACAGGCAATAAAAGATTTTCAGGGCATTGATCTCACCAAATCAATTATGATTGGCAATACCATCAGCGATATGCAGTTTGGCCGCAACCTCGGTGTGCAAACCGTCTTTCTGCCTACCACCCGCCCAGAAGTTGATGTAACCGATGAACGTATTGATGCTGTATATAATTCTCTCCTGGATTTTGCAAATGAGTTACCTCATACTGGTTTTTAGTTGAACCACACAGGCAGATAGTACACAATAGTAAAACAACCATACCCTCTATGAGCGGACCTATGATTCTATGTGGTTCAATCTTATCCATTCCCTTCTATAAGCTTTAGTTAAATTTAATGCCTGTGCAATGGTTTGCATCCATCTTGTTTATAGTTTAACTAAATTTATCGCATGAAGAAACCAGTTTGTTTTTTGTTAATACTGTTTATATGTAATATAGCCACTGCACAGGGCCAGGCTGATATTAAAGCGCTTCAGCAAAAAGAAGATTCCATACGGGCATTATCAGTACAAATTATTCAGGGTATAAATGCAGATGACCGTTTTAAAGCTGACAGCAGTTTTACCCGCATGCTGGTACGTGCATTAAAAATAAAAAACTCATTTCATTACCCTTTCGAATCGTTGCAAACCGTTTCCATTTTATATTCACCCGATAGTGTGTTCCGCATTTTTACCTGGCAGTTGGTTATTAATGAAAACGTGATACGCCAGCACGGCGCCATACAAATGAAAACCTACGATGGTTCTTTAAAATTGTATCCATTAATTGATAAATCTGACATAACTACAAACGTGGCCGATACCATTGGTAATAACAATGGCTGGATTGGTGCTATTTATTATAAGATCATTCAGAAAAAAAGCAGCAACCAGAATTTTTATACTTTGCTGGGCTTTGATGAAAATAATATCCGCAGCAGCCGTAAAATAATTGAGGTACTCAATTTTTTAAATGATGAACCAACATTTGGCGGCCGTTATTTTAGTTACGAAGAGGATACGCTTTTTAAAACATCGCAGAGCCGCTACATCATGGAATATAAAAAAGAATCCGGTCCGCGCCTTACCTACGATAAAGACCTTGACATGATCATTGTGGAGCACCTGGTTTCTGAAAGTAACGAACCAAAAAAGAAATGGACATTAATTGGTGATGGCGATTACGAAGGTTTTAAATGGAAGGGAGGCAAATGGGTGCATGTAGAAAAAGTATTTAACGTGGTAACGCCCGATGGTCAGGCACCAGTTCCAAATCCTATTCGTGACCCTTCGGGTAACCTGGATGAAAATAAATTAAAGGGTGAAGAACCTGTAAAACCCAAGGGAAAGGGAGAAAACTAAGTTTGATTGGATTGTTGTAGTTTTAAAATGAAAACTATTTTTGCAGTATAAAATAACCATACCAGAACCCTGCCGGCAAAATTGGGATACCATGTTACCCAATGATACAGGCCGTTATTGTAGCAGTTGTGAAAAATCGGTAATTGACTTTACTTCAAAGACTGATGAAGAGATACAGCAGTTCATCATAAATAATCTTAATCAATCACTTTGTGGACGATTTAAGAACACCCAGATACAACGCATTATAATAGACCTGCCTCAAAATATCTTTAGCATTAAGATGCCTTTATGGATGCGGTTTTTAGTAGCCTGCCTGCTCATCTTTGGCATCAGCATATTTCCTTTTGAAACTACTATTGCAGGCAAAACACCGGCAGCAACCGCTTTTTATCAGGGAGAACCAATTCAGTTAGATACTGCAAAGACGCCGAGGATCTCGAGAAAGAAGAAAAAAAGAAAATCTAAATATAAAATCAGTTTTGCTGGTTTAACATTATCTTCTATACCACTACAAGATGTTGTTTATGGAGGCATGGGGGTTGAGCGATACCCTATTTTGAAATCAATATTTGATCTTCCTGTAAAAGATTATGCAACGTGTAATATTAGATCTGTATCGACCGAAGCAAATCCACATAACAATTCACTTCCCCAAAAAAAACTTCCAGTCCCTACCCCATATATGCCAACCGAATTTATTTTACCATCCATCTTATTATTCAGAAAAGAAAATAATAACCAGTCTATGGATTAATTGTACGCATTGCATCTTACCTATAAAACTACGGTATGCTTAAGATCTCCATCCCTACTCCCTGTCATGAAGACTGGAATAAAATGACCCCCGATAAAACAGGCCGCCACTGTAACTCCTGCGCCAAATCTGTAGTTGACTTTACTGCCATGAGCGATTACGAAGTGCAAAATTATTTTCTCAATAAAAAAGAACAGGCCTGCGGCAGGTTTAAAAAAAGCCAGTTGCAACAAATTGTAATTGAACTACCTGAAAATATTTTCAGGATACAAATGCCCTCGTGGAAAAAGTTTTTGGCTGCATGCCTGATCGTTTTCAGCACAACTTTATTTTCCTGCGAAACAAAACTTCAAGGTGATATGATGATAGAGCCTGTAAAAATTGATACGATTACCCACCATGAAGAAAATGATTATGTAGGCGGGTTAATGATAACCTATGATTCAATTCCGGTAACTGATACACCTGTTACAACTGAAAATACAATAACAACGATTTCCATTGATAGTTTTGAAACAGGAATTATGATGATACCACCTGATTCTGTTTCAGGAGTACAACCAATTGATACACTTCCAGCGCCAATACTATCAAATGAAACAATATTCATGGGTGATACCGTACTTATTGCACTCCCAATAAAAAAACTGACACTCAATCCTGTTATTGCTCCAGGTAAAACAAAAAATCCGCCTAAAGCGGATTCTATCAATTGTAATACCATTAAAAATTATTATTAACCTTCAACTAAAAACGTTCCCAAATCAACAACCTCTCCTTCACCCATTTTAAATTTCTCCATGCCTTCCAGGTCAAGGTCTCTCATTACTTTACTTTGAAAAACAAGTGCCTCTCCTTTGTATAATGCAAAATACAGATCGGGGTTTGTTTCCGGGTTTAAAAAATCCATATAATCGCCATGTTTAAAAGAAACTTTGGCAACACCATGTTCATCTAATGCGCTTTTGCCCAGGTAATCATCTTCCATAAAATCTTTTTCAAAAAGCCTGAATTCATACTGGTTGCCGGTTAAAGGCCCATCGCTGCCTTTTCGGATAAAGCTGGCTTTCACTTCTATGTTTATATCGGCATCTAAAGAAAAATTGCTCATGAGGTTGTTTTTTGTTTTTAAAGTTAATTATTTACCGCCTCTTGACCTCACCCCAGCCCTCTCCAAGGGAGAAGGGGTATGATCCCTGTTCTTCTTAAATTTTCGTTCTTTAACGATAATCTTCCAAACAATCTCCGCTCATATCTTCGCAAGTTCCCCCTTCAGGGGGCGGAGGGGGTTTGGGTTTTTAATCATTCAATTTCAGCACCGCCAAAAACGCTTCCTGCGGCACTTCCACATTGCCGATCTGCTTCATCCGTTTCTTACCTTCTTTCTGCTTCTCCAAAAGTTTTCGCTTACGGCTAATATCGCCACCATAACATTTTGCAGTAACATCCTTACGCATGGCGCTGATGTTTTCACGGGCAACAACCTTAGCACCAATAGCAGCCTGTATCGCAATCTGGAACTGTTGTTTAGGTAACAACTCTTTTAATTTTTCGCAAAGCTTTCGGCCAAACTCATGTGCACGGCCACGGTGTATCAATGCACTCAGCGCATCTACTTTTTCGCCGTTCAATAAAATATCCATCTTCACAATATCACTGGGGCGGTATTCTATAGGATGATAATCAAAAGAAGCATAACCACGGGTCATGCTTTTAAGTTTATCGTAAAAGTCAAAAACAATTTCGGTCAATGGCATTTCAAAACTAAGCTCCACACGGGTGGGCGTTAAATAATGCTGGTGTGTAAGAATGCCACGCTTGGTAATACAAAGCGTCATAATGTTGCCAATGTATTCAGGTTTGGTAATTATCTGCGCTTTAATAAAAGGCTCGTCAATATGATCTATCCTGGTAGGGTCGGGCATTTCGGTTGGGTTATTGATCTTTATTACTTCGCCCCTTACGGTGGTGGCAATAAAGCTAACGTTTGGTACGGTGGTTATCACCATCTGGTTATACTCTCTCTCCAGCCGCTCCTGTATAATTTCCATGTGAAGCATACCCAAAAATCCGCAGCGGAAACCAAAACCAAGCGCCTGGCTTGTTTCCAGTTCAAAAGTTAAGGATGCATCATTCAGTTGCAGTTTATCCATGCAGTCACGCAGCTCTTCAAAAGCGTCCGTTTCCACAGGGAAAATACCCGCAAAAACCATCGGTTTCACGTCTTCAAAACCCTGTATGGCCTCGCTGGAACCATTAACTGTTGTGGTGATAGTATCGCCCACTTTTACTTCCTTGGCGTTTTTTATTCC